>JALXCE010000211.1 GCA_026991055.1 Caldifarciminota bacterium
CTTATAAACTTTCTTTATCCACCCACGAAGTTTCATGGCCTCTGCAACTCTCGTCACTGAAACCAGATACGCAGCGGTTCTCGGATCAACATTCTTCGCCTTGTAAGCCTCGTAAACATCGTGGAAGGCCTTTGTCATCTTTCTGTCGAGTCTCTCGTGAACCTCTTCAAGTGTCCAGTAATAACCCGTGATATTCTGCACCCACTCGAAATAGGAAACTGTCACTCCACCTGCATTGGCAAGGAAGTCAGGAAGTACAAATTTTCCGTTGTTGTGCAGAATAACATCTGCTTCAGGTGTTGTGGGACCATTGGCCAGCTCAAGGATAATTTTTGCCTTAATTCTTGGTGCATTCTCTTCGGTGATCACATCTTCAAGTGCAGCAGGGATAAGCACATCCACATCAAGCTCCAGAAGCTCTTCGTTTGTTATCTCCTTCGTGCCGGGGAAACCAACGACTGTTCCGTTATCTCTCTTGAATTTCACGGTTTCCTCGAATTTGAGACCGTCTTCTGAGTATATTCCGCCCTTTGAATCACTGATAGCCACGACCTTGGAACCAAACATGTCTACCACAAGCTGGTGTGCGAACTGACCCGCATTTCCGTATCCCTGAATGGCAACCTTTGCATTTGCGAGGTCCACGCCGAGTACCTTTGCAGCCTCGCGAAGGACATACATTCCGCCTCTCGCCGTTGCATCACCTCTACCCAGCGAGCCGCCTACAGGAATGGGTTTCCCTGTGATGACTCCAGGGGAGAAGTAACCGCGGAGTGTTGAAAACTCGTCCATCATCCATGCCATAATCTGTGGGTCGGTGTAAACATCAGGTGCGGGAATATCCTTTTCTGGTCCAATAAAGTTGCCAAGTGCCCTGATGTATCCACGGGCAAGCTTTTCCTTTTCGGCAGGGGACATTTCTTTGGGGTTACAAATGATTCCACCCTTACCTCCGCCGTAAGGAATATCTACAACGGCTGTTTTCCAGGTCATCCACGCGGCAAGTGCGCGGACTGTGTCAATTGTTTCATCAGGATGCCACCTGATTCCACCCTTTGTGGGGCCTCTTGCGTCGTTATACTGAACTCTGAAACCTTCAAAAACCTTAACGGTTCCGTCGTCCATTTCTACGGGTATGGTAACGTGCAACTCTCTTTTTGGCTTTCTCAGCAACATATGGGCAGCATGGTCAAGATTCAAAATCTCTGCTGCCTTGTCCAGCTGTTCCTGTGCTATTTCAAATGGGTTTCTTTTGGCTCCCATGATTCCTCCTTTTCAAAGAGTTTTACAGTCAAATTATATTATTGCGTTATAGTGTGGTCAAGAATTTTTTCTTATAATTACATATGCAAATTTTTTGGATATTTAAACGGAATTTGTTGAAATAATGCCCGATTCGCAAATAATTATACACCCGAATGTATGCATTGAACATCATACAGAAAGAAATTTCTCTCGCATAAATATTTGTGGGAAAGAAGATGAGCGACTACATCCGAAATTTTTTGTTCTTAAGCGGAATGCCCCCACCCACGCCCTTCCCCGCAGGCTTTGCCTGCGGGGAAGGATTTATGCGGGGGGCCACATCTTAAAATTTTCCAGTCTTTTAATCTCAAAAATGTCCTGTATTGCTCTCTCTCAAATCCTTGCGTGAATGGACCCAAAATTTTCAATCTTCGTTGTTCGCCATTCTCCCCTAACCCCTCCTTCCTCGAGGAAGGAGGGGAACTTTTGTCCATTTTGCAGCTTGTCTGATCTTGGTGGATGGACCAAATGATTATGTAAAGGAATCTTCTCCACAGCAGAAATTCGTTTCCCCATCGGACAACAACTTCCTCTTCCCGCGTAAATTCTGTGCGGGGAGAGGTTAGGTGAGGGGCCACATCTGAAAAATCTTTCAATCAAAATCCATAAATCTCCCTCTCCCGCTTGCGAGAAGGGGGGAGTATAAGGGTTTACATCTTGAATTTTTCTAAATTTAAGCAGGTTGTTCCCTTCCTTGCCCTGCCGCGCACGAAGTGCGGGGGAGGAGATGTTTTCCCCAACACTGGTAACCTATGGAGTGAAAGATTATTAGCTTTTATGTGGAGAAGTTGTGGGTGAGGAACTGGCATCTGAAAATACGGATTTAAGCTTTAATAACTTCCCCACTCGCCCCAACGTAAATTTTTTTGCGGAGGGATTTAATCATAAAAGGGTGGTGCCGCGCACGAAGTGCGCGGCACCACCCCCTTTTAACCTTAAGCCTTTACAATCTTTCCGTTTATAATTCCCCTCTTTTTCAACGCATTACGGGTGTCTATTATTAGATTTGCGTACTTTTCAATGGTCTTGTAGTCATAAACACTGTGGTCGGTGGTGATGAGCACTGCATCGTAAGCCTTTAAATTCTCCGGTGTAAGCTCGACAGATTTCATCTTAAATTTGTACTTACGAGTCTCTGGTATTTCAGGGATATAAGGGTCATTATAATCAACCTCGGCACCCTCTTTTTTCAGCAGGTCAATAACCTTAAGTGATGGACTTTCCCTCATATCGTCCACATCGGGTTTGTAGGCAACTCCAAGAACGAGTATTTTCGCTCCCTTAATACTCTTCCCATGTGCATTCAAAGCCTTTATTGTTTTTTCTATCACGAAGTAGGGCATGAATGTGTTGATTTCACCAGCAAGCTCAATAAATTTTGTAGGAAGGTCATACTCTTTGGACTTCCACGTTAGATAAAAGGGGTCAATGGGGATGCAGTGCCCACCAAGGCCGGGTCCTGGATAAAAGGCCTGAAATCCAAAAGGTTTGGTTTTTGCAGCCTCGATCACTTCCCACACATCAATTCCCATCCTGTCGAAAATCATCTTGAGTTCGTTAACAAGGGCAATGTTGATTGCTCGATAAATGTTTTCAAGCAGCTTTGTTGACTCCGCCACACGGGGAGATGAAACCGGTACTGTTGTCTCTACAATCTGGTCGTAGAGGGTTTTGATTACCTCAAGGCATTTCTCATTAATGCCGCTCACAACCTTCGGAATTGTTCTTGTGGTGAACTTTTTGTTCCCGGGGTCTTCGCGCTCAGGAGAGTAGCCGAGGCAAAATTCCTCTCCTGCCTTCAGACCCGAGCGCTCTAAAATTGGCAGCATCTCCTCCTCTGTTGTCCCGGGATAGGTTGTACTCTCGAGAACCACAATGTGCCCTTTCCGCAGGTTTCTGGAAATCGTTTCTGTGGTGGAAAGTACATAGCTCAAATCGGGCTCCATGTGCTCGCCCAATGGTGTGGGAACACAGATCAGAATTGCATCCACCTCTTTTAGTCTTGTGAAATCTGTTGTTGCTTCTAATTTACCCTGATTCACAAACTTCTGGATAAAATCAGATGGGATGTGTTTAATGTAGCTCTGTCCCCTGTTTATTTTATCAACCTTCTTCTGGTCAATATCGAATCCCACGACAGTGAATCCCTGATTGAGGAACTCCCTTGCAAGGGGGAGCCCCACGTATCCAAGACCAATTATCCCGACTTTTGCCTCATGATTTTTTATTTTTTTAATTAAATCATCCATGTCCTACCTCCCAATTGGAGAGGTAAAGTTTTAAAGTTTTTGAGATTTACCCCTCCTTTGAAGAAATGAATGTGGCGGCAGCGCTTCGCGCTGCCGCCACAACAAAAATCAACCCTGTTTCGCCAACTCAATAGCCTTCTGAGCCCCCTCTGCCATGGTTGATGCTGTAACAAGTGGCAATCCGGACTCCTCAAGCATCTTCTTACCAAGCTCTTCGTTGGTCCCCGTTAGCCTGATAACTACAGGCACGCTCACATCCATGCTCGAAAATGCCTCGATCAATCCTTTTGCAATATCGTCACACCTTGTGATTCCACCAAAAATATTCACATAGATGGACTTCACATTGGGGTCTTCCAGGATAATTTGCATAGCCTTTATAACTTTCTCAGGATTAGAACTTCCGCCCACATCAAGGAAGTTTGCAGGGTCACCGCCGTATTTCTTGATAATATCCATGGTCGCCATTGCAAGTCCGGCACCATTCACCATACATCCGACGTATCCGTCAAGTTTCACAAAGGAGAGTCCGTATTTTTTGGCCTCAAGCTCCTCTAAATTCTCGTAATCCAGGTCTCTCATCTGCTCAATATCAGGGTGCCTGAAAAGCGCGTTGTCGTCAACTATAACCTTTGCATCTACTGCCCAGAGCTCTCCATTCTTATCAATAACAAACGGGTTAATTTCGGCAAGCTGTGCATCGAGTCCTACGAATGCGTTGTAAAGCCTTACAAGATTTGAGGAAAATTTAACTGCCAGCTTGGGGTCGTCAACAACTTTGAAAGCAAGCTCTCTCGCTTTGTACTGCGGAAAACCGAGAATTGGGTCAACTGCATACTTGTGGATCGCCTCGGGCTTTGTCCTCGCAACCTCTTCAATATCAACACCACCCTCACTGGAGACCATAACGACCGGCCTCTTAGAACGTCTATCCACTACCACACCGGCATAGATTTCCTTGTCAATATCAACTGCCTCTGTTACGAGAACTTTCTTAACGGTAATTCCCTTGATCTGCATGCCAAGGATGGCTTTTGCCTTCTCAATAGCCTCTTCTTTGTTGTGGGCAAGCTTAACACCACCAGCCTTGCCTCTTCCACCTACAGGCACCTGAGCTTTGATAACCACAGGAAATTTCAACTTTTCAACTATTTTTTCAACTTCCTCTACGGTTTTTGCAACCTCACCGGCCTGTATCGGTAAACCATATCTTTTCAATACTTCTTTTGAGCTATATTCAAGCAGCTTCATTTAAATTCCTCCCAAAATTAGAATCTGTTCCAGTACCAGTAATGGTAATGCTTCCTTGGATTGAAAAATTTTATTGCAATCATGCCGAAAACAAAACCACCGATATGTGCAAAGAACGCAACCCCACCTGTCCGCCCCATATAGGGCAGACTGGCAAGTCCATACATGAATTGAATTATAAACCAGAAACCAAGAACGAAAAATGCAGGAATTCTAACTATTCTGAGAAAAAGCCCTAATGTGAATGGATCAGGGATCAGTGTCAAAACTCTTGCCCGCGGATAAAGCACAAAATAAGCTCCAAGAACTCCAGAAATGGCACCAGACGCACCGATCAAAGGAATGTGGGACGTGGGATTGACCAAGACCTGTGTCAGTGCTGCAGCCACACCGGAAATGAGATAAAAAATGAGATATTTGAAATGCCCTATGGAATCTTCGACATTATCGCCAAAAATCCAGAGATACAGCATGTTACCAAAGATGTGCATCCATCCACCGTGTAGAAACATTGATGTGAAAATAGTGAGCCACCCGCGTCCGTGAATTATTTCGACTGGAATGACACCGTATCGAAAGATAAATCTATTCAGCTCACGGCCAAGGGAAAGCTCGTAGAAGAACACAAGGATGTTTATGGTTATGAGGGTGTAGTT
>JALXCE010000212.1 GCA_026991055.1 Caldifarciminota bacterium
CCTCTTTGGCATCAACATCTCAGTAAACCTCCTCCTCTTCTGTCTGCTTCTTTGTAAGAATCTCGCCCTTGTAAATCCATACCTTCACGCCAATTGTTCCGTACTTGGTGTAAGCTGTAGCTTCGGCATAATCAATATCCGCTCTCAGGGTTTGAAGAGGCACTCTGCCCTTTCTGTACCATTCTTTACGGGCAATCTCGGCTCCGCCAAGTCTTCCCTTGGTCTGCACCTTGATTCCCTTGGCACCCATTCTCATTGCCATATCGACTGCGCGCTTCATCGCCCTTCTGTGTGAAACACGCTGCTCTATCTTCTGGGCAATGGACTGGGCTACAAGCTCTGCCTGAATCTCAGGAATCCTTACCTCGTGGACGTTGATGTTAATATCCCTTTTTCCGGTAAGTTCCATGAGCTCGCGTCTCAGAACCTCGACCTCGGAGCCGCGTCTACCAATCACAACACCCGGTCTCGATGTGTAGATATTAATGCTCAACTTCTCAGCGGCTCTATCAATAATGATGTCAGCAACCTGCGCATCCTTGAGTCTCGTTCTCAGATACTGCCTGATTTTAAGGTCCTCTTGAAGGTTTGCCTCAAGGTCTTTACCCTCGGCAAACCAGTGGGCTTTCCAGTCCTTTGTAACTCCCAATCTAAATCCTATCGGATGAACTTTCTGTCCCATACTTCCTCCTATTCAGAGACTTGAATGGTTATGTGGGACATTCTGTGTCTAATCAACACAGCTCTTCCACGCCATGCAGGTCTAATTCTTCTCATTGTAGGTCCTTTATCAACCTTGGCAACCACAACTCTTAGCTGGTCTTTTTCCACTGGATGTTTCTCCATGTAGGAAGCTACTGCCGCTTTAAGTGCCTTCTCAATTAACCTTGCAGCCTTTTTCTTTGAAAAAGCTAAAATTGCCTCTGCCTGAGGCACGCTCTTTCCTCTAACCAAATCCATAACAGGCTTAACCTTCTTGGGTGAGATTCTCTGATATTTCAAAATCGCTCTTCCCACTGCCATTATCTCACCTTCCCTTTCTGAGCCTTTTTCATGTCTTTGTGGCCTCTATAGGTTCTCGTTGGAGCAAACTCGCCCAGCTTGTGACCCACCATGTCCTGATGGATATAGACCGGAATGAACTTCCTGCCGTTATGCACCGCAATCGTATGTCCAACAAACTCCGGCAGAATGGTAGAGCGTCTCGACCAGGTTTTGATTACCTTTTTCTCGCCCTTTTCGTTAAGCTCCTGAATTTTCTTCAGTAATTTCGGATCAACATAGGGTCCTTTTTTAATAGATCTGCCCATGATTATTTCCTCCGCTTCTTAGCAGTGCGTCTTTTAACGATGAACCTGTCAGAAGGTTTCCTCTTTTTCCTGGTCTTCTTGCCGTCAACAAGACCCCATGGACTTGAAGGTGGTCTTCCGCTCTTAGATCTACCTTCACCTCCACCAAGGGGATGGTCAACCGGGTTCATCACCATTCCTCTCACGTGTGGACGTCTGCCCATCCATCTCTTTCTACCAGCCTTTCCTATATCCACATTCTCATGGTCAACGTTAGAAACTCTTCCAATAGTCGCAAGACATTTCTGGTTAATCAATCTCACCTCACCTGATGGCAGCTGAACGTGGGCATATTTTCCTTCCTTTGAAAGGATCACCGCTGCCGTTCCGGCAGAGCGGACAAGCTGCCCACCTTTTCCAGGCACGAGCTCTATATTGTGAATCTCCCATCCCTCTGGAATTTCTGAGAGAGGGAGGGCATTTCCCACTTTAAGCTCAGAGCCCGGCCCTGATACCACTGTATCTCCAACTTTTAAACCGTCAGGCGCCAAAATATATCTTTTTTCTCCGTCAACATACTGCAGGAGAGCAATCCATGCTGTCCTGAATGGGTCGTACTCGATAGATTTAACCTTTGCAGGGATTCCAAATTTCTCTCTTCTGAAATCAATAATCCTGTACTTCCTCTTATTTCCGCCACCTCTAAACCTAACTGTAATACGCCCCAGGTTGTTTCTTCCACCGGTCTTTGGAAGTGTAATCGTTAATGACTTCTCAGGCTCCTTTTTCGTCAGCTCACTGTAGTCAACAGTGCTCATGAAGCGTCTTGACGGTGTATATGGCTTGTATTTTTTAATTCCCATTTAAATCACACTCCTTCTAATCCTTCAATTCTTTCGCCTTTCTTAAGCTTTACGTATGCCTTTTTGTAAGCTCTCGTGTAACCAGGGGCTCTCCTCACTCTTCTCGGCTTTCCCTTCATGTTAACTATCTTCACATCCTCAACCTTCACCTTAAATAGGTCCTCAATCGCCTTCTTTATCTGCGGTTTATTCGCGTCTCTTGCAACCTCAAAGGCATAATAGTTTCCAAGCTTCTCTCTCAGGAAAGTAACCTTTTCCGTCAAAATCGGCCTAATGATGATATCTCTCGGGTCTTTCATGCCAATCTCTCCTTCAGGGTTTCGATACTATCTTTCTCAATTACCACGTAATCGAAGTTGAGAATGTCCATTGCGTTCACGTCCTTCGCGAGCTTCACATCCACACGAGGTATATTTCTGCCTGAAAGATAGACATTTTTATTGGGGCTATTGAGGAGGAAAACTACTTTCTTGCTGTCCAGTCCTATCTTGCCAACGAGCCCGACCATGTTTTTAGTCTTAGGGGTTTCGAAATCCACTTTCTCCATCACGAGAACTCTGCGATTCATAGCACGATCAGAGAGAGCCATTTTAAGAGCGAGCCTCTTTACCTTCTTGGGAACACTGTAGCTGTAATCACGGGGTTTAGGACCAAAGGCCTTGTAGCCGCCCACAAAAATGTTTGCTGATCTTGAGCCGTGCCTTGCTCTGCCGAGACCTTTCTGAGGGAAGAGTTTCGCTGTGGAATAGGCAAGCTCACCTCTCGCTTTGGTCTTGTGAGTACCCCTTCTCCGATTCGCCTGATACATGCGCACGACTTCCCAGAGAACAGCCTTCTTTGGCTTAACCCCGAAAATCTCCTCAGGAAGCTCGATCATATCGACTTTTTCGCCGTTAGCATTCAAAAGAGGTGCCTTCATGATTTATTCTCCTCTTTGGTTGTTAGAGCAGAAATTGCAGGCTTGTTGGGTTTGGGTCTCTTTGCCTTCCTCAGAATCACTATACTGCCATTTGCACCCGGTATAGCTCCCTTCACCAGAACGATGTTTTTATCAGGATAAATCTTCACAATTTGCAGATTCTGAACGGTCACTCTTCTGTTACCCATGTGTCCAGCCATCTTCTTTCCTTTCCACACTCTACCTGGATCAGTCGTCTGTCCAATGGAACCTGGAGCTCTATGAAACTTAGAGCCGTGTGTTTTGGGGCCACCGTGAAAGCCCCACCTTTTCATAACACCCTGGAACCCCTTACCTTTAGAAATCCCTGTTACATCAATAAAGTCCTTCTCCTGGAAGACGTCTGTGACTTTGATCTCTTTACCCGGCTCAAACTCAGATGGGTTTTCCACCTTAAACTCAGTAATTTTCTGAGCCGGATAAGTTTCTCTTCCATCACCGAGGGCTTTAATGAGTTCACCAAGAAGAGGCTTCGAGAGCCTCTTCTTGGGAACCTCGCCAAAAGCCACTTTTATCGCGTTGTAACCGTCCTTCTCAACGGTCTTCCCCTGAAGGACGTAACAGGGGCCGGCTTCAATAACGGTAACAGCCGTTATTGAGCCGTCTTCGGTAGGGATCTGGGTCATTCCCAGCTTTCTACCAATTATTCCGTCCATTTTTACACCACCTTGATTTCAACATCTACACCAGCTGGTAAGTCCAGTCTGGATAGCTTGTCTATGGTTTCCTGTGTGGGTTTCCTGATCTCTATCAATCTTTTGTGAATCTTCAGCTCAAACTGCTCCTGAGAACGCTTGTGGACATGAGGCGACCTGATGACCGAGAAAAGTGTCCTCTTTGTTGGAAGAGGAATCGGCCCGGACACCTCTGCCCCGGTTCTCTTGGCAGTGAGCGTTATCCTTTTCGCCGACCTATCTATCAGGGCCGGGTCGAATGACTTTAGCTTTATTCTGATCTTTCCTTCAATCATTTTTATTCAATAATCTCGGTTACGACTCCAGCACCCACAGTTCTTCCGCCTTCTCTAACTGCGAATCTGAGTCCTTCCTCAAGTGCCACTGGCTCGATAAGCTCAACCTCTAAGTTCACGTGGTCACCAGGCATAACCATTTCACGACCCTCGGGGAGCTTGATTGTTCCAGTAACGTCTGTGGTTCTGAAGTAGAACTGAGGTCTGTAACCTGTGAAGAACGGTGTGTGCCTTCCACCCTCTTCTTTCTTCAAAACGTAAACCTGGGCTCTGAATTTCTTGTGAGGGGTGATTGAACCAGGCTTTGCGACAACCATTCCTCTCTCAACGTCATCCTTCTTGATTCCTCTAAGGAGAAGTCCCACATTGTCACCAGCCCTTGCCTCGTCAAGAATCTTTCTGAACATCTCGATTGATGTGACCACGGTCTTGATTGGTTTGTCTCTGAATCCAACGATCTCAACTTCCTCACCTGGCTTGAGAATTCCACGCTCAACTCTTCCTGTCACCACGGTACCACGACCTGTGATGGAAAAGATATCCTCAATAGCCATGAGGAATGGCTTGTCGATCTCTCTCTTGGGCTCAGGAATGTACTCGTCCATGGCGTCCAAGAGCTCTTTGATTGACTTGAACCACTCGCAATCCTCGCTCTCACACTCGAGGGCCTTAAGAGCTGAACCCCTGATAATGGGCACCTCGTCACCAGGGAACTCGTACTGGTTCAGAAGGTCCCTGATCTCAAGCTCTACGAGCTCCAGAATCTCAGGGTCGTCAACCATGTCAATCTTGTTCATGTACACAACGATGTATGGAACGTTCACCTGTCTTGCAAGAAGGATATGCTCTCTTGTCTGTGGCATAGGACCGTCGGTTGCGGCAACCACAAGGATTGCTCCGTCCATCTGAGCAGCACCAGTGATCATGTTCTTAATGTAGTCTGCGTGACCCGGGCAGTCGATGTGAGCATAGTGTCTCTTTTCGGTCTCATACTCAATGTGAGCGAGGTTGATTGTGATTCCACGAGCCTTCTCTTCCGGTGCCTTATCGATAGCGTCGAACGGTATGTACTCGGCCAGTCCCTTGAAGGACAGGTACTTTGTGATAGCACTTGTCAGTGTGGACTTACCATGGTCAACGTGACCAATCGTTCCAACGTTTATGTGTGGCTTCTTCCTTTCAAATTTTGGCTTAGACATATCTTACACCTCCGTTGCTTATTGTAATACTAAGATTTTTTCCAATTCTTCCTCTGGCACAGGCGCGAAATGAGACAACTTCATCCAGAAGTTTCCGCGTCCCTGTGTCAGAGACCTCAAAGTTGTTGAATAACCAAAAATTTTCCTCAGGGCGACCCTTGCAACCACTTTT
>JALXCE010000213.1 GCA_026991055.1 Caldifarciminota bacterium
TATTACAGGCTTTCTGACCCTCGGGTAGTGGACATCATCCAGACCGGACTCAAAATTGTGATAAAGATAAAAGAAGAGGAGATGACGAGGCTCACCTCACTCCAGTAGGGGCTCTATGTAAATCCGGTCGCCATCTAAGACAAGGTGAACGTGGAATACCTCTCTAAATAAGTCTTCTCTAAAGACTGTACTCCTCTCTCCTGATTTTACGATCTTCCCCTTGTTCAAAACCAGCGTTAGATTCCCATATCTGTAAGCGAGGTCAAACTCATGCATGATGGTGATAATTGTCCTGCCCTGTTCATTTAATCTTTCAAGAAGCTCCATGATTTCGAACCTGTGCTCATAATCCAGGTGAGATGTCGGTTCATCAAGCAAAATGTACGATGATTCCTGTGCAAGCACACGGGCAATTCTCACCCTTTGCATTTCACCTGATGAAAGGGCACCGAGCATTTTATCCTTAAAATCAACTGTTCCCGTCGAGCGAAGAGCGTCATAAACTATTTCTTTATCCCTTTTTGTAAGCCTCCCCGAAGGCCCTACGTGAACAAACCTGCCCAAAGCAACGTAATCCGCCACCCTCATTGACTTCTCAACTATATCAGTTTGAAGTAAAACAGCCACATTTCGGGCAATATCCCTGACATCCATCTTCCTTATATCCTTCCTATCTATTCTTACAGCCCCCGCAAGGATTTTGGCTCTCTTTAATAAAGTTTTAAAAATGGTTGACTTACCGGCCCCATTGGGCCCTATGATGTTCCAGAATTCCCCCTCGTTAACCCGCCAGCTGAAGCCCTCGAGCACAACCCTGCCGTTTTCGTATGCCACGCTTAAGTTCTCAAATTCCAGAGCCATTTCTATTCAAGATGTAAAAGAAAAATGGAACTCCTATTAAAGCTGTTATCACGCCAACAGGAAACTCAAATGGGAAAAGATACCTCGAGGCCATATCTGAAAGAAGTAGAATAAGAATACCACTCATGATGGAGATCGTAAAAATGTGTAAGTGACGTCTGACTCCCAGAAGTTTTGCGACATGGGGTGAAATCAGACCCACGAAACCGATCGCTCCCACAGTGGATATCAAAACGCCTGTGGATATTGAGCTCACCACAAACGTTACTTTTCGCATGAAATCCACATTCACACCGATGGAATACGCCTCCTCTTCGCCAAGGGCCAGCGCATCAAAGGCAAGATGGTAGAGATAATAAACTCCAGCAGCCAAAAGAATAATGACAATTCCTGCAACAATCATCTTCAGCTCACTTCCCGTTACAATGATTCCGAACGAACCCCAGAGGAGGTAGAGAATTTTCTCCAGCCCCTGTCTTTTGAAAGTGAGAATGAGCAATACAAAGCTATAGCTAAAAAAATTGAAAACTACCCCGCCAAGAAGTAGAGTCCTTAGGTTCATATACCCCTTTGACGTGGAAAACCAGTAAATCAAAAGCATGGTAAGCAAAGCTCCCAGAAATGCGAAGCCTGAGAGTACAAGAAATGATGAATATCCCAATAAAATTGCGAGAGAGTAGCCAGACAGTGCGCCACCTGAAATTCCCACAATATATGGTTCTGCCAGTGGATTTAGAAATATTGTCTGGAGGGCAGTTCCATTGGAGGCAAGAGAAACTCCCGCGGTAATGGCAAGAACAAACCTTAAAATCCTGAGCTTGAATATCTCGGGATACCGAAAGCTTTTATCAACAACAAAAAAGAAGATGGATACAGCAATCAGAGAGAGGGTTAAGAAAATATAAACTTTTTTCAGTCTTTGCACTTTTTATCAATGAGATCGTAGAGTCCGGCTATCATCTCACCCATCAGGCCCATCATGAAAAGGATCAACCCGGAAATGACCAGGAACATCGTCAAATAGACAAGTGGTCTGTAACCGATGTGCTTGAAAACCCTGAAATATATTGCCACAAGACCCACAAGAATTCCGATCAAGGTGGTGAAAGCACCCAATGAGCCGAAGTATAGCATGGGCTTGCGCATGAAGGAGAGCTGAAACTTAACTGCCAGGAGGTCAAAAACTCCTATGATCACCCTTTTTAGTCCTTTGTATTTGGACTCACCGTGAAGCCGCGAATACAAAGTTACTTCAACCTCAGCGAGTCTATAGCCTTTATCAAAAGCAAGAGGGACAATATATCTGTGCCAGTCTTTCCTTAGCGGGACGTTCTCTATAATTTCCTTTCTGAACGCCTTGATGGAATTCATATCAGAGACAGGAAGGCGGAATAGCCACTGCGAAAGCCGGTTGTAAACGCTCGATACAAACTTCTTCTCATATTTGCCCTTCTTCTTGCCCGTAACAAGGTCGTACCCTTCTTTTTTTATTTTATCCACCAGTTTTTTGACATCATCAAGGTGAAACTGGAGGTCTGCGGGGAAAAATACGAGAATTTCTCCCTTTGCATGCTTTGCTCCGGTCTCAAGAGCGGCAGTAACGCCAAGATTTTTCTGGTGTTTTACCAGTGTAACTTTGAGGTCTTTGTACTTTTCTAAGTTTTCCCTGATAAGGTTATATGTCCCATCAATCGAGCCGTCATCCACGAATACAACTTCCCATTTGTCGAGTAGATTATTGGAGCTTAGAAAATCGTGGATGTGCTCAAAAAGGGGCTCAATATTGCCCTCTTCATTATAAGCCGGGACAATCAGAGAAACTTCGATACTCATATCTTTACAATGGGAGCAACAATTGAAACAAGGATGGTTAATACACTGACCAGACCAAGAATATTGTATTCCTTGCTTCTGAATTTGATTTCCACCGTGTGGTGCCCCTTAATCCCTTCAAATCCCATCAAGATGTAGTCAGTCTGATAGGTTTTAACCGGCTTTCCGTCTATCAGCACTTCAAGCTTGGGGTAGTTGTTTGTGCTATAGATGAGCAGTGCATTTTTGCTGAGCGTGTAGTCAAATTTCCAGTAATCCGGCTGATATTCAAGCATTTTAAAGGAGAAGTTGAGAGCTCCAGTATCAGGCTTGAATTCCGGCTTTTCCTCGAGAACCGCGATCTTTCTCGGATCAAAATCTGACCTCTCCATGCGCTTTAAGACATTCTCTTTTTTCATCACTTCAATGGAATCAACAGCAAACACCCGGGGGATGAACTTCTTATTCTCATAAATGGCGTAGCGAACATTATTCTGGCCGGGAACCACATTCAAGATTCTGAAATGGCTCGTATCGTTCACAAATTGACTTATGGGGTACAGCATTTGATAAAGATTGACATTCTTCCTGTAAGGTGACAAGTTCTGCGGTATGGGCTGGGAGATGACATACTTCACATTGAGCATGTCAGCAAACCAGGGGTACCTGTAAAGATTGGGCTCATCAGCGGGTCGAAACATAAAGTGGTGAGGATTTCCGAGAAATTCCTGGTATCTCTGGAATTGGTTCCCGTGGTGTCCACCTATGGACTCAATTCTATGGAGCATCAGATAGTTGCTGTCAATCCGATAAAATATCGGGAATACTCGATAAATGCCTTTGTCTTTTTCAAGAGTTTTAACCACTTCGTCCTTTGCATAGTACTTATCCGGACCGGGCAGGGTTTTGAGAAACTTCCAGTCAATGGACCAGAGATCAGCTATTATGACGAGGGTCAATATTCCAGCGACCGGCAGGTCAAGCCTGAACTTCCCACCAAGCAGGTACACGGCAATTGCCGCAACAATGGAGAATCTCAAAAAGGCAAGTGGGATATTTGAATAGTATTGCTCGAGAATCTTAAGCTGATTTTGTGACCTGACAAATAAGCCTTTGAAGATTCCTATAAATAAGCCTTTTGCAACAAATGCAAGCAATGCTATTCCAAAGATAACCGCGATTGATATCCAGAGGTTTTTCATGAGCTTCGGGTCATTTGCCCGCTCCCTTATGTATTCCACCCCAAATGCCCCCAGGACGTTAAAAGCGAAGGCCACAAAAATGAAACTCATGCTCGGGGCGCGAAACTTCTTTATCCCCGGAAGCAGGTAGTAGAAAAGTTTATAAACCGGTGTATATCCTCCAAGCGCAACAAGAGAGAAAAACACAGCTATGATGCCAAAGACCCAGACGAGAAATTTTCTCTTTTTGTTGAAAAATCCCACAAACCCAAGAAATGCAGCAAAGGCTCCCATATATTCCGCATTCAGCTTGAACGGGTTTCTCCCCCAATAGCTGTCAAGGAATCCGGAAAACTTCGCAAAAAACGCACTGATGTAGTCTTCCCATGGAAGAGACCAGGAGACTGAGAACTGGTACCCCCTGTTTCCCGCGCCACGAGGTGAGAATTTAGCTACATACTCGTAGCCCGGTAGAAGCTGAACAGCTCCTATGAGGAGTGAGAAAATCACCGAGACCACGAAGAAAACGCCAATTTTTACAGCCGGAAGTGCACCCTTCTCCCTGTATTTTGCAATGAACAGAGCAAGAGTGTAAATCCCTGCAGCAAGATAGAGATAGTACATCATCTGCACATGGGGAGAGAGGATGCCAAATCCCATAAACATCCCGGCAAGGGCAAAATAGCCGAACTTTTCGCTCAGGTAACCCTTATGGATGAAGTAAAATACAACAGGTATGAAGGCTGAAACCGCCATTTTACCATCGTGTCCAGGATAGGTAAGGGAAATCAGGGTGCCTGTAAACATGAAGGATACAGCAAAAAGAAACGAGACAAACTTATTAACCTTAAGGAGTCTCAAGTATAGGAACATGAAAATTCCAGCAAGAATAGCGTGGACGATGAAAAACCAGTTGAGAACTATGTGCGGTGGGAATATGATCCTCAGGAAAGAAAATGGATAAAAAATATCACCGTGAAAGGCATCGATGAAGGGAATTCCAGAAAACAAGTAAGGGTCCCAGAATGGAATATGGTGAAAAGTTTTAAGCACATAAGCATGAAACGCGCGGAATGGGAATCCAGCGGTTATCTGGTCTGTAGCAAATAGCATCACGTTGGGGGAGAGTATCTTGTAGAAATAAATCAGCCCTAAGATAACTATCAGGATAATCAAATTGGAGTCTTTAAACTCCCGCCTATATTCTACTTTTTGGGATCTCTTCCTTTTTCTGGCCATTTGAAAGTTAATTATATTGACCCTTAGAAATTTATTCAACTGCACCTGTGAGCCTGTTCGAAAAAATCTCAAATTCTTTGATTTTTTGGGAAAAATTTACCCCCCACCTTGTTCCTCCCCCCACGCACAAAGTGCGCGGGGGGAGGAGAGGAGGGGGGAATTTTCGAATGAGTTCCTGCACCTGTTGATAACACTTTAACTGGTTTTTATAATTGTATTTTGGTAAGGTGCGTTATTTAAAAAACTTAGAAAGGAGAAGTTGTTATGATCATAGGTGTTCCCAAGGAAA
>JALXCE010000214.1 GCA_026991055.1 Caldifarciminota bacterium
CAGGTGTCTGGGCACCATATACACTTACTCCAATCCAGTCAACATACTCATTCCCCGGGTAATATTTATAGATAAAATTCCAGGGTTTTTCTGGAGAAGATTCTGCATTGGGCTGAAAATACCATATAACATTATCTGCACCTGCCTTCCTGAATAGCTTTACGACGTGTCTGAATGCGTCCCTGTATCTTTCAGGTCCGTCGGGGAAATCCGGGTTTCCATATTTATTCGTGGTGCCGCCTCCGTTAAAAATGCCGCTCCATGGGAACCAATCACCGTTCATCTCCTCGCCAAATGTGATAAAAACGGGTGTATTCAAGCTTTTCAAATATTTCGCAATCCTAAGAAGAAAACTATCGAAATTGCCACGGATAATTTTATCAAGAGAATAGGAAGGCTGAGGAAAATTTTCTTTATAGGGCTTCCCCCAGGGCATCAGTCTTATCATCGGAATAGCGCCAAATCTAAGTATGGCTTCAATGGATTTCCTGGGAATTCTTTTTCTACCCCAGAAAATGGAAATCGGGACGAATGCAGGGTCTTTACCTGTTAGTGATCCAAACCATTTTAACTTCTCAACGCTCACTGAATCCTCAAATGTACCTTCCTCGACATATGCGCCAATAAAGCAGCCATAGGCGGGAATGGTTACAAAGTGCTTAAATTCTCTAAGTCTATCCTTACCCAGAAAATACTCACCTGATATGCCATATCTAAATGCATCAAGTGCTTCCAATGAAGAATTTACCCTGAGATCTGATTCAGTGCCATCATCATTCTCCCATCTTTCACTCCAGACTATAGCGGCTTTCACCCTTGTAAATTTGTGGTGTAATGCGTCTAATGCATCGAGATACCAGACAGCTTTTTGATCATTAAAATTCACCTGCCATAGCTGAAAAGCTATAAGAACAAAAAGTAGCATAATCTATATGATAACAGGAATTATCTTTATATGCACTATTTTTAGGGACTCCGGATGTCAAGCTCAAAAAGTCAATTTTCATTGGAATTTCCTCTACAAACGCTTATAATTAACGAAATTTCCAGGGAGGAATCCACTGATGAAAAAATTTCTAATCATTATTTTTGCAGGTGTACTTAACGCTGGACTCGTTGAGTTCGGCCCGCAGAATGTTATCTCGAACCAGGAGGTTCTACAAAATCGAAAGCTTATTCAAAGGAATGCGAGAGTTAGAAACGAGATGAGAAGATTCTGGAATATGTACAGTTTGTACAATTATCCGGGTCTTTTGAATCTGCAGAATCTAAAAAGTGGTAAGGATACAGGTACGGTAACCATTAGAGTTCTCGCCCTCAGAGTCGAGTTTCAAAAAGAAACGCCCGATGACCCACTAACAACTGGAGATGGTACATTTAACCTTGAAGGAAACGGCAAGCCACGCGTTCTCGAGATTTGTAACGGAGATACAATTTACAATCCTTACTACGATCCGCCTCACGATTGGGTGTATTTTAATCGTCAGATGGAAGCGATGGCCGACTACTACTATGTGGCAACGTTTGGAAAAGTCCGGATAGAATGGGTAGTCAAGCCTGACAGCGGTCTTCCACCTATTAAGCTTGCCCATCCGATGAGATACTACGGAGACACGATAAACATGGCCACTGGACTTGTGGCATTTGTGAGAGACGCCTTTATTGCAGCTGATATCCAGGATTCTTCAATACATTTTAATGACCTCGATAACGACGGCATAAAAGATGCCAATGAGGGAATATGGGATAGATACATAATTTTTCACGCAGGAAGCGCATGGCAGACAGACGTACTATGGAACACTCCCTTCGACCTTGCAGCTGTTACAATCCCTGCAGGTGCTCTTGAATACTATCTTGGTACGCCTTTCATCGTCCTAAACGAAGGGCAGGACACGGTTTATGATGCCTGTATGTTGCCGGAGACCATGTCTCAGGATGGTTCTGAAATAAAACTTCAGGGTACATTAATCCATGAGTCGGGACACAATCTCTTTTTCCTGCCAGACCTCTACGACACTTATATGCAGGGCTCTGGAATAGGCTCATTTGGAATAATGACAACAGCTCCTTACCTCGGTGTAAGAGATCAAATTCCTGAGGGTTTAATTGTGCCTTTGCCAAACGCATGGGAAAGAATATGGATGGATTGGTTTATGAATTATGTTTTTGGCAGAGGTTTCCTCAATTCGAGTATCATTCAAACTGTAAATGCAGGGCCTTTTAGCCAGAATTACGAGATCAAAACGAAAAACATCCTCGTAGATTCCATTGGGCTTGGAAGAAATGGTAATCTTTTTTATCCCACGGGTTTGAGCTTTGAAGAGAATCCCTATTCATCAGTGAGGTATTTTAAAATTCCTATCAATAACCATGAATACTTTCTGGTCGAGGATGAAATATCAGACCTTCCAGGCGACGATACGACCTTTGTCTGTAATGGAGATACATGGGATGTACACATCAGGGGGAAATACAAGGATGGTGTTGTGGTTCATTTTTACGGTGAAAATGACTTTTTAATTGGAGGAGCACCGGGGGAGAGCAAGGGACTCCTAATCTGGCATATTGATGATGATATAATCTGGAGATACTGGGGGCTTAATGAGGTCAACGCCCATCGTCCGATGGGCGTTGACCTCTTAGAAGCAGACCATGTGCAAGACTTTGAAAGATGGACTGAAAACGGTTACTACGCGTACACGTGGTTTGGCTCACCCTATGACCTTTACTTTGATGGTAACAATACAGAAGTTTCAGACACTTCCCACCCGTCATCAAGAGACAACGCTGGTGCTTCTACAAAAATTAAAATTTATGATATAAGCACCGCTGACACCGTTATGACATTTAAACTCGAAAGAGAACTATCGGGTATTAGTGCGAGGATTGGCTACAGTGGAAGCGAAAACTTTGCTAATATACCATTTGAAAGTTTTCTGAACTACGTTGGAGATTCTCTCGTAGTTACTCAAAACATCTATAGCTTCACAATAGATCCTTTTACCTTCGATAGCACACTGATAGATTCTTTCAGCGTGATAAGTATTGTTAACGACAGTGGTTTGATTGTTCAAGCTGACACTCTACGGCGAGTAGGGAAATTTGTGTTTGAACCTGCTGTGGGAGATTTAAATAACGACAGCATTCCAGAGATTGTGGCTGCAACAGATGCTGGATGGGTCTATTTCTTCTCTCTCAACGGTGGTCTGAATCTTATGAGACCACCTGTAAAACTTCCATCCTTCGTCACAGGTCCACCTGCAATCCTAAGAATCGGGGGGAAGGATTATGTGTTTATAGGTTGCGATGACCAGTACCTATACAAAATTTCGGCTGACAGTGGAGTTGTAGGCTCAATTTATACAGCCAGTGCCCAGTATTCCACTCCTGTCATTCTTGACGATGACTCCACAGTTATTATTCAATCCGCTGATGGCAGACTGTTTTTTACAGATACATCATTTTCCGAGACTGATACCGCTATTTTCAGCCCACAGGTTGTTCCGACCAGAGTCCTCCCCGCATACGTTGATATAGACAGAGATAGTGTGAAGGAAGTTGTTACAGTCACCTCTTCAGGTATGCTTTACGTTGTTAACCCATATGAAAAGAGGGTAGAGGAGCAGGCGTCATTCGATGATTCTCTTGTAA
Organism: Caldifarciminota bacterium; assembly: GCA_026991055.1. Classification (GTDB taxonomy): domain Bacteria; phylum Hydrothermota; class Hydrothermia; order B15-G9; family WFZT01; genus WFZT01. The sequence goes on from JALXCE010000214.1 coordinate 3,655, forward strand.
CTTCTATTGCCGTTGGTGATATAAATGCGGATGGTTATCCGGACATAGTTTTCGGGACATACAACTACATTTACGCCTTTAATCATCTTGGTGCTTTGATCGATGGCTATCCCGTAAAAATTTCAGGGAGTAAAAGTCAGCCAGTAATCGGCGATGCCAATGGTGACGGCGTGCCAGATGTAATTGTTGGGGTATCGGAAAAGGGTGTTTTCGCCTTTGATGGCCACGGTCACCTGATTTCAGGTTTCCCAATACAAATTGTTGATAGCCTATCGATGTCCATGCTGCTTAAACCTTCAGGCAGTAGATTTGCACTTTTTTATATTTCAAACGGTGGATTTTTAAACGGCTGGGATATTGGAGACACCACTGGTCAATGGACCCAGTATGGGAATAGTCCCACCCATGATGGGCACTTCAGGAGTGTGGTTCATCCAGCAGCTGGTGGAGCTGGAGAATTTAAAGTTGAGAGAATTTACTTCTATCCTAACCCCACTTACGACGGTTTGACGCGACTGAGGTTAAAAGTTTCCCAAAACACTGACGTAACCCTGGATGTCTTCAATTTCTCAGGTCATATCCTTAAAAGCTTCACTTTTAAGGATATCAATCCTTCGGGTTTCGAAGAGAGAACACTTGACCTGAGGGCCCTTCCACCCGGTGTCTACTATGTGAGGGTTAAATTTTCAAAAACAGGTAAAACCCAACTCGTCAAGCTGGCCATTGTAAGATGAAATCCTTCATCAAAATGCTGGGATTTTTGAAATCCCAGTGGACAAAGTTTGTTGCGTCCCTCATCTTCATGATGGGGTTTTCGGTGTTAAATGGAATTTCGCTTGGCATGCTTGTTCCCATTCTTCATGTGCTGTTCAAGGCCAATTCTGGCGATTATTCTTCAATAAGTGGGTTGAACCCTACACTTAAGAAGATACTTGTTCGCTACATCTTCCAGTATCCTCCCATACAGGCAGTGGAAAGGCTCGCTGTCTTCATAGTGGTAATATATTTTCTCAAAGGCATCTTCATGTATCTTGGCCGAATCTTTACAGCAATGGTTAACGAAGGGATCGCGAAAGATTTGAGAAATAGACTATTTTCTAAAATGATGGAGCTGCCACTTAGCTTTTTCCATTCCATGAGCTCAGGAGATATCTCCGCGAGGTTTATAAACGAGGTACAGCTTGTAAAAACCACCTTCACCAACGGTTTTTACGTGATTTTGAAAGAGGGGTTCAACATGATTGCCTTCCTGATTGTGGCCATATGGGCAAGCTGGCAGCTTACATTGGTAACTCTGATTCTTGTCCCTGTGGCAAGTGCGATTGTTGTCCTTCTTGGTAAAAAGATACGCAAGAGGGCAAATAAAGCCAACATCATGATGGGAAGGATTGGGAAACAGCTTTCAGAGGCACTTGGGGGAATAAAAGTTGTAAAGGGATTTGGCACAGAGGAAAGAGAGATAGATAAGTTTAAGAAGAGGTCCTGGGATTTTTACAAAGCCTATGTCAGGTTTGAGTCTGTCAACGCCCTGGGCTCACCTCTCACAGAATTTGTAACATCCATCATTGCAGGATTAATACTTTTTGTGAGTGCCTATCTGATTTTTAAGTACCACACACTTTCACCTGAAAAATTCTTCGTGTTCCTTGCTGCATCACTTTCGCTTATGAGCCCGTTAAAAAGGGTCACTCAGGCAAATTTAATTC
>JALXCE010000215.1 GCA_026991055.1 Caldifarciminota bacterium
CGGGAAAAGAATTGCGACCAGGAAGTTGTGGATAGGAAAGGAAAATAAAGTGGGGGCGGGGCGCCGAAGGCGCCCCGCCCCTCCACTATTCAACTCCCATCACGTAAAATAAATCCCACCATTCACCGTCACAACTTCCCCGGTGATATATGAACTGTCATCTGATGCAAGGAAATAGATTACCCGTGCCACTTCTTCGGGCTCAGCAACCCTACCGACGGGTATTTTCTTCTTAACCTCTTCTTCATGGTCTTTTAAATATCCTGCTGTCATATCGGTTCTTGTGTATCCGGGCGCAACAGCGTTGACATTTATATTGAATTTTGCAAGGTAAAGGGCAAAAGACCGGGTTAATCCAATAATTCCTGCCTTCGCTGCAGCATAGTGAACTCCTTTTGATGAGCCCGAAAATGCCCTCAAAGATGAAACATTCACTACCCTGCCCCATCCAGCACGTTTTAAAAACGGTATGGCGTATTTTGTCACAAGAAAGGCACCGGTTAGATTTACACCGATGACCCTATTCCACTCCTCGATATCAAGCTCTTCGGGATTTACGTGGATGGATAGGCCTGCATTGTTTACAACAATCTGCAGGGCACCGAATTCCTTCTCAATTACATCGAACATGGCCCGAACCTCTGTGTCCGAGGAGACATCTGCTCTCACCTTTATCGCTCTAACACCGAATTTCAGGGCCTCTTCCACAACATCCTGGGCCTCTTTTTCACTCTTGAGGTAGTTTACGGCAACATTTATACCTCTTTGCGCAAATAGTATCGCCGTTGCTCTTCCAATTCCTCTTGATGCCCCTGTGATTAGAGAAAACTTTTCCATGGCTTAATATTTAATCAATCCAAGCCACGTGCCAAGTAAGAATTGAAGTCTTCCAATCAATAGCGATACACGTGCCATCACCGTATATCCAAAGGAGGCACCAAATCCTATCATCAGGAAGATAATTCCGATCTTCGAGGAGATTTTAAGTGTTCCCTTGTGCTCTTTGGAGAAGAAAAAGTAAGATAGAACGGTCAGAACTCCGATAAAGATCAAAATTGCATTGAAAAATGCGAGTGGTGAATGATAAGAGGATGGTGATAAAAGAATTGTCCCCTTTGCCTGCTCCATTATTCTGGCCTGGAACGCTGCCGGGATCGCAAAGCCAGATGCCGAACCAAGGAGGAAGGCTATTGGCCATCTGATGAAATACGAGAACTTTGGAATGAAGATAGCAAAGTACAGGAGACCGAGGAAAAGAGGAACGATGTAAAGCCAGTTGTGCTCTTTTGTCAGGTGCTGAACGATGTTTGGATAAATTCCGTTATACCAGTAAATGTTCAAATAGTATCCTGCTGAAACCCCTACAAGAAGGTGCTCAGCAAATTTATAAAACGGGTTGTCCTTATAAAGGAAAGAAAAGATAAAAAGTGAAAGTATAGCCGCTATCCAGACCCATGGATCGTGAGACATTATTTCTCCTCCTTGTATTTTGCGGCGAAAAATGCCAGGTTTCCAAGTATGATGAATACCATGATTAAAACGTGAGCAAGCGAATTGGCATCCATTCCCCTGATTGCTATGACAGATGGTCTTTTAAGCCCCAATTTCTTGAATAAACGATTAACCAGAGTCTCATACTCTGCAGCACCTTTTAGTCCGGCGATCATTCCAACAAGCTGTCCAGTTTGCAGATAGGGATAGAAATCGGCCGCCATCACTGCTGTAACACCACATGCAATCTTTTCACCATACCTTGCATTTGCATACATAATCCAGTTCTCGGGTAAAGATGAACCAGAGAAGCTGATAGTGAGCGCGATGTCGTTGTAATTCCTGACATTCTTCAGCATAGGGATTGAATCAATGGGAGTGCCAAAATAGTCGGTTGGGAACACCTTTCTAATGTTTTCACCAAGGCCAAGTATCGTGGCGGAAACGTTTGGCTTAAACCCAAGATAAACAAAATCCTTACCATACTTTTTCCCAAGTTCTTTTCCTACCTTTGTGAAGGCATCAAGACCAAGTCCGGTGCCGGCAGGATTTAAACCGAGGCCAATAGGTCTCACTCCTTTAACCATGGCATGCCTTAAAACTGCAAGAACCATCGGATGCACTTCGGGCAGCACAGTGGCATCATAATCAATAGAGAGAATTATCACAGAGCCGGCCGGGAGTGAGTCAATATAGTCATAAACGTGCTTTACCGGAGGCGTTATGTTCTCAGGCAATCCAATGGGCTTAAGTAGAGGAAGGATCACACCGAGCGCGATTATTCCGTAAATTACACGGCGGTCTATTTTTCCTAATTTTATGAAGAATTCCCTCATTTCACCCTCCGAGCCAGTTTCTCTCAATACCAAGAATTATCTTGAGCGAGGTAGAAATCATCCCGAGTCCTACGCCGATCATTATGCCTCTTTTTGCAGCCATGTTGGGGACATCGAGTATCCACTGGGAAAATGCGGAAATTCCAGGGCTTATGAAGTAGCCAAGAGGAATCATTCCAATCATAACTATGAACGCAGCAAGCAAAAGGAGGGTCGCCTCAAAGGTTTTCGCCCGGAAAGCACGGTAAGCGGCAGAAGCCATAAAGAAAGCAAGGAGCGAGAACATGGTAGCTTGAAGCGGTATCTGGACATTTTCAAATAGCTTCTGGAACAGGCTGTGCTGACCAATCCCGCCGATAAATCCTATCAGTGCCATAGCTGTGAGAGCAATCAGTGTAGTTGACGAGTAAATCACATTTTGCCCGCGAGAGACCTTGGTCCAGTGGTGCTTAACCAGACTTCCAATAGCAAGAATAATCGCCATGGAGGATATCCCGTTCATCCAGTCGATGGTGGTTCTATAAAATTCCTGTGAAATGGGATGGGGAATGTAAAACTGAATGGTAGTCAGGATACCCATTATAAAAACAAGGGCTAATGGTATAGTCCTCTGTAACATAGCACCTCCTCGGTTTTGTGGCCTTTATGATAACAAACCCCACCTAAAAATTCAACTTAATGAAAGTTCAGGGTTTACAAATGTAGACCTACCCTAAAAAGTCGTCTCTTTTATCCTCTAAATGACTTGTTGAGTGATACCGATTGTGCATTGACCTTATAAATTTCCGATCTGTTACATAGAACTTATTTGCTGTGAGGAGTTTGCATAGTCGTTTAGCCAAAGGATGATTCAAAAAGTATTAGCATTAGGAAGCAGAAAGGAGCCATTCTGAGACTTCAATGAGATTTACGTTTTCAGGGATGTTTTCGAATGACTCTGGATAAAGCGTAATCAACTTGAGTTCTGCATCAGGAAAGTCTCTTTGGGCAGAGAGAAGTGCACGGATCTCCCTGATCTGTGTTTTTTCATCTTCCACAAAGCTGCAAACTTGAATCAACTCTTTTCTGCCTTCTGGCCATCGGGCGAGAAAATCAACTTCATAATCATCCTCCGTTTTAACATACTCTATATGAGCTCCCCTTCTTAGAAGTTCGATGAAGACCACGTTCTCCAGGGCCTTAGATATCTTACGTTGACCGGTCGGATCAAAAAGCAGGTTAAATCCCTGGTCAATTGGGTAAATTTTCCTCGGATTGGCCCATCTTTTTCGCTCTGAATCTGTTGCAAGCCATATCGATTGTACAAGAAAAGCATCTTCAAGATAGGAAAGATATTCATAGAGGAGGTCTTTGGAAACTTTTATACCTCTGGATTTCAGATCGTTATAGAATCTGTTGACACTAAACATTCCCCCTGGATTTGCCAAAAGGTTACGGGTCATTATTCTCAACGCTACTGGTTTAGTCACATCGTACCTTTCAATTACATCTCTTAACAAAGTAATGTCCACATAGCTTTTTAAGAGTTGTATCCTGTCACGAAGGGAAATGCCCTGAGCTTCTGGAAATCCGCCAATCAATAAATATTCATCGAGTCTTTTCCTGAGAAAAGACCTTTGGGCTTTGGTTAATCGGGTAACTTCTTGTATTTCCTCATTTCGGTGTCTTAAGAATTCACGAAAACTGAAAGGGAAAATGACGGCCTCCAGAGCCCTTCCTCGCATACTTGTTGCTACTTCGCGCGAGAGCATTCGGGCTGATGAGCCAGATATGTAAAGTTCCACATTTTCCGTATCGAGAATACGACGCACAAACCTTTCCCATCCCGGCACAAGCTGGATTTCGTCGAGGATAAACAGCGAACGTTTGCGGTCACGCCATTCTGGATGTAGAGAATAAAACTCCTCTACAACAAGTTGTAAATCCTCCACTGTCATATCCATTAGCCGCTCATCATCAAAACTGAAGAAAAGAATGCCCTCCCTCGGGAATCCCGATTCAACCCTGTCTTTTAAGACCTGCCACAGAAAGGTTGTTTTACCCACACGACGCATACCTATAACAGCAATCGCTTTATTGGGTACATTAGGTATATAAACATCTCGACGAGTAAAATCTGGGATTGGTGAGGCTTCAGTATCAATGATTTTCTGTCTTATGATAGTCCTGAGTTTTCCGTTCATTGGATAAAGAATACCGCAAATCTTTCATTTTTTCAAGGAAAGATTTAACAAAAACTTTTGTTTTAAAAAGGAAAGATTCGTTTTATAATGATGTGAACTCTCAGAATCAACGAATTTTAGAACGAGCACGAGAAAATCCATGAATGTACATTTGTTAGATTAAACATTATAAATCACTCTGGATAAATTTGTCTTACTAAAACATGTATCTAAATTTTCAATAGGAATCCTCCAATTTATCGCCTATCCTCACATAAATTTCTTGAGGGAGGCAGAAAAGAACAATATCAAAAATTTTTAATTGAAGTTCCGATAAAAAGCCTGCATTCTTCAGATACTTGACAATTCTACTCTTCTGAATAAAATATATAGATGAAAAAATCATATATGTGTTTGGAGGTAATAAGGATGCCAAGGAGATGGAAACATGGATGGACCCCGACAGGGGTTGATGAAAATGAAATCAAAACAAAAGCAAGGGATACCCTTGCTAAAGTTTCCTTCGGAAGAGAATGGGTTAACGGAAAAGGCGTTAAGCACACGGAACTACTTCTCAATGGTCAGGTAGTTGGAGAGACTCACGGAAATATAAATCTTGCTGGAGTAGATATTGGAGATTTCAAGGTGACCGGGCGCGGGGTTAAAGTTTTTCTGCTACGCAACGGTGTTCCTGTCGGTCATATCTGGATAAACCAATTAAGACATCCAGGGGGTATGAAATGGCAATAAGTAACGATTACATCAAAAACAGAGCAAAATACACGCTCTCAAAAGTGCATCTGGGGGAAAGCTGGACAGATAGGAAAGGTGTGAAGCACAGAGAGTTGGTTTTAGAA
>JALXCE010000216.1 GCA_026991055.1 Caldifarciminota bacterium
AGAGAAGTATATTGGGAGGTAGCCCCTGAAATTAATTGTGTGGTAGGTAAATTTGAGGAAACGGTATCTTTTCGGGTAGATTATTTTTGACGAAGACCGCTCCCTTGACAGGTATTGATTGGTTGTCATAAAATCACCCAAAAGGAGCTCTTTTATGAAACAGGTCCTAACAGTTTGTCCCTACTGTGCCGTAGGGTGTAACTTCTATCTGGAGGTATCAGACGGCCGGGTGGTTGGCCTCACCCCATCATTAAATCACCCAATAAATGAGGGTGGACTATGCATTAAGGGGTGGCATGCCTATCAAACCATCCACCACCCGGACAGGTTGAAGTTCCCGCTCAAAAAGGAAGGCTCACAGTTCAAGCGCATATCGTGGGATGAGGCAATTTCTATCGTTGTAGAAAAATTCCAGGAGATCAAGAAAAAACATGGCCCGGATGCCTTTGCAGTCATCGGCTCCGCAAGATACACCAACGAAGAAAACTTCCTCATCCAGAAATTTGCACGTGCAGTGCTTGGAACAAATAACGTTGACCATTGTGCAAGAATTTGCCATTCTCCCACTGTCACCGGACTCTCCATGGCATTTGGCTCAGGTGCCATGACAAATTCCATTGCCGAAATCGAGGACGCAAAGATGCTGCTCGTGGTGGGCGCAAATACCACTGAGGCACACCCCCTGATTGCTCGTAGAATTATTAAAGCTATTCGGAAAGGGGCAAAGCTTGTGGTGGTTGACCCACGTCGCACCGACCTTGCTGAAATTGCTGACATCCACCTTCCATTGCAACCCAACTCTGACATAATCCTCTTTACAGCAATGGCAAAAATCATGGTTGAGAATGGGCTTCACAACGGGCAATTCATCAAAGACCACACAGAGGGATTTGACGAGTATCTGAAATTTCTTAAGGATTTTGACCTCTCAAGTGTTCCCGGGATCACAGGAATTCCCCTTGACCTCATTGAAAAGGTTGCGCGGATGTATGCGACCATCGAGCCCGCTTCCATCATTTACTGCCTCGGTGTTACAGAGCATCTTACAGGAACCGAGAACGTGCTTTCCCTTGCCAATCTTGCCCTCTTGACCGGAAATATCGGGAAGCCATCCACAGGTGTGAATCCACTTCGCGGACAGAACAACGTTCAGGGTGCCTCGGATATGGCGGTTCTTGCTGAATTTCTCCCCGGCTATCAGAGATACACTGACCCCGAAACGGTTAAGAAATTTGAAAAGGTCTGGGGTGTAAAAATCCCGACAACCCCGGGGCTAACCATCGGAGAGTATCCAGATGCGATTCTGAAAGGGAAAATAAGAGCCATGTATATAACAGGAGAGGACCCCGCACTAACAGACCCGGATGCTTCCCGTGTGCAGAAAGCACTCAAATCCCTTGAATTCCTCGTGGTTCAGGACATTTTCATGACGAAGACAGCAAAATTTGCGGACATTATTCTCCCTGCCGCTCTATGGGCGGAAAAAGACGGCACTTTCACCAATACCGAAAGGAGAATCCAGAGGATTCGCAAGGCAGTTGACCCACCCGGCGAAGCAAAGCCCGACTGGGAAATAATGTCCATGATTGCAAGAAAAATGGGATTCAACTGGAATTACACTCATCCATCAGAAATTATGGATGAAATTGCCACACTCGTGCCCATCTACGCTGGAGTTTCTTATGATAGACTCGAGCATAGATGGGGACTTCAGTGGCCTGTAAGGTCAAAGGACCATCTGGGCACTCCTTATCTTCACAAAGATGGTAAATTTGCGAGAGGCAAAGGGAAATTCCACCTTGTCCATTACAGACCACCTTCTGATGAAAGAAACGACGAGTATCCATTTTATCTTGTTACCGGCAGGCATGGTTTCCACTGGCATGTTGGGAGCATGACCGGCAAGAGCCCGGAGCTCACGAGGGAATATCCGAAACCCTACATTGTTATGAATAAATCCGAGGCGCAGGAACTGGGTATAAGGGAGGGAATGAGGGTGAAAATCGAATCCAGACGCGGCAGGATTCATGCCTTTGTGAAATTTGGTTCGTTGAGCAAACACACTGCATTCATGCCCTTGCATTTCCCGGAGGAACCGGTAAACCTGCTGATGCCAAACACGCTTGATCCATATTCCAAAATGCCAGATTTAAAGGTCGCGGCTGTAAAAATTGAACCGGAGGAATCATGAAAAAGCTAACAGCTCAGGATTTTGAAAAACTTTTTGAAATCTGGAAAAATGAGGGGTATGAAATTTATGGCCCCAAACGTGCCCCCTATGGCGGCGATTTCTTCTTCAACCCTGTTGAAACCTTCAGTGAATGCGACTTTGACGGTTTTGTAAATACGCTTAAGCCTCCAAAAGATTTCTTTTTCCCGCAGGAAGCGACCACTCTGAAGTTGTACCGGGAAAAACTGGAAAGCGAGGAAGTTTCAAAGAAGAAGGTGATTTTTGGAATTCGTCCCTGTGACCTTGAGGGGCTTTTGATATTGGACAAATTCTATCTTGGAAATATTCCGGACCCGTATTACAAGGCGAGGAGAGAGAATACGCTTCTTGTTACATTTTCGTGTTTTGATCCACTCCCCACCTGCTTTTGCAATGAGGCTGGAGCTGGCCCTGTGGCAAAGAGCGGCTTTGATATTCAGGTGAATGACCTGGGCAATGGTATTTACCTTGCAGAGCACGGAAGTAAGGCTGGCAAAGATTATCTCAGTTCTTTCCCGGATGCAGAAGACGAGCTTATTGAAAAACTCAGGCAAAGGATAGGGGAGACGCTTAAAAAGTTCACTCCGCGTCCATGGGCAGAAAAGCACCTTTACAACTTTAAGGTTTCCAAGGATTCCAAAATCTGGCGTGAGCTCGGCAAGTTCTGCCTGAAATGCGGCGGGTGTAATTACCTGTGTCCAACCTGCTCCTGCTTTAACACCTTTGACCTGCAGTTTGAGGACCATATAGAGCAGAGGAGGGAATGGGATTCCTGTTTGCTTGAAGGTTATCACAGGATGGCAGGGTCAAATCCAAAGCCTGATGCAGCTTCCAGGATGCAGTTTAGATTTGAATGCAAGCTCTCACCGGAGATCAACAAGCCTTATGGCAGAATTTCGTGCACAGGCTGCGGCAGGTGTATCCAGACATGCATTGGTGATGCCCACATGGAATCACTTCTCATACTGATGGACAGGGAGGAAGGCTTATGAGACATGCGTTATTCAAACCGGTTTTGAAGAAGATTAAAAGGATCGTCGAGGAGACTCCTGATACGAGGTCATTTTACTTCGATAAAGACGGCTGGGCAGGTCACACACCTGGACAATTTGCTGAGCTCTGGGTGCCGGGAGTTGGGGAAATTCCCATTTCAATAGCTTCACCGTCGAAAAGTGACGAGCTCGTTTTTACGGTAAAGAAAGTAGGCACGGTTTCTTCTGCTCTTTTTGAGAAAAAGGTGAGTGATACAATTGGACTGAGAGGCCCCTTTGGCCATGGATTTCCTCTTCAAGAGTTTGCTGAAAAGAATCTTATACTTATTGGTGGGGGAATAGGACTGCCTCCACTCATGTCGGTGATCCTCGAGGCTCTGGGAAAGAACAAAATCAGACTCTTCTACGGAGCAAGGACACCTGCGGATATTGTCTATAAGCCACTTCTTAACGAGCTCAAGGATAAAATCGACATTTACCTTACGGTGGATGTGGGAGATGAAAGTTGGGATGGTGAAGTGGGTGTTGTTACCAATCTTTTAAAGCCTGAGCTTGTGCATCCCTACAACTCAGTTGCTTTTGTCTGTGGCCCTGGAATCATGATGTATTACACCGTGAAAAGGCTCTTAGAGCTTGGGTTCAGGGAAGAGAATATTTATCTCTCGCTTGAGCATCACATGAAATGTGCAGTTGGCAAATGTGGTCATTGTAGAATAGGGCCTTATTATGTATGCGTGGATGGTCCCGTGTTCCCATACAGTAAGCTCAGGGAAGTAGAGGAGAAATTTGCCGGGACAGTATTTTAATTGGTGATAATTTAGACGAGAGTTTTTAAAAATTTGGCCACGCGGGGGGTGTACGGAGAGATGTCCATCAAAGTCGGTTTTGCCTTTCCGGGGCTTGGTGGTGAAAAAGAGTGCCTTGGCCCACTTGCTTCGCAAGTGGGCCCCGCCACAGAAAGATGGTTTACTAATTGAAATTTGAAAAATCAAAAAGTGGCCCCTCTCCTTCATCCTCTCCCCGCAAAAAATTTACGCGGGGAGAGGAAGATTTTTATCAGTGGCAGGATAAATCCCTGAATTCCAAAAATTCGCTGCAGTCCTCGTTAAGGTTAACTTTTATGGGCATGGAATTTTGGACAATTGTTTGTGTCCAGAAAAGGTGACCATTACTCGCGAAGCGAGTGTTAAAAATCAACACAAAAAATTTTTCCCTCCCCTGCGCCTTGTGCAGGGGAGGGATCAGAGGGAGGGGACTTACCGCTTAAAGTCTTTAAAAATTCAATATATAGACCTTCATTCACGAAGTTGAAGTGAAGATTGACAAATTTTGATTAAAATTTGTTCAAAAGTAGCCCCTCACCTTGCCTCTCCCCGCAAAAAATTTATGCGGGGAGAGGAAGATTTTTGGCAAGTGAGTCAAATAACTCATCAACTTGTAAGCTATCAAACAGCTTTTCCCCAAAGCTTCTATTATTGAAACAAAAAAACATTTTTCATAAGCGACGCTTGTGTTTTCAAAACTGATAAAAAGCGTTTCTCTTCCCAGCGCTTCGCGCGAGGGAAGAATGTAAAGTGTGTTAAGCCTCAATTGAGGTTAAAGGGCGCTCATAAAAGTTACACAAGGATGATAAGAAAGGTTTATGAGCAGGAGGAGCTCGTTCGAAAATTCCCCCCTCCTATCCTCCCCCCACGCACTTTGTGCGTGGGGGCAAATTTTTCATTAAAAATCAAAGGTTTTGAGATTTTTTGAACAGGCTCGAGCAGGTGTGAAATGAGAGTTTACACAAAATCAGTTATAATTCCGAAATGAATCATATACAAATGGAGAGTTAAAAATGCCTTTCAAAGCACTACTTAATGGACGTTTGGTAATCTCAATAAATTTATCCGACGAAGAGTGGGATGAATTAAAAAAGCAAACAAGGTCAGGAAAAATTGAATTAATTTTACCCTGTTGCAATAGTCCAGGCTATCTCAGGAAGAGTAAATACGGAACAAAACATTTTGTCCATAAGAGAGGTTTTAAGTGCGATAAATGGACACATGAAAGTTTTGAGCACATGAGATTGAAAGAGATAGTTTACAGAGTATGTATCGAAGAAGGTTGGAATGCAGATGTAGAACATGTTTTACCAAGTGGAGAAATTGCAGATGTTTATGCTGAGAAAGATAGTAAAAAAGTCGTTTTTGAAATCCAGTTGAGCCACCAAAATTTAGAAAGATTTAGAGAACGTCAGGAGAAATATTTAAAGGACGGGGTAAGAGCATTCTGGTTGTTTAAACCCACTAAGAGTAAATCTGAGGAAATTCTTAGCTTTTCAAACGAAAAACTACCGATCTTTGCTATACAGGAAGGAAACGATGAAAAAGAATTTTGTGTGAAGATTAATGATGTATGTATGCCAATTGAGACCTTTGTTAAATACGTTTTGAGAAACAAATTACAGTTCCGTATAAAAACTCTTAAAAAAGAAAAAATACCCGTTAAAGTTTTTAAAACTTCCACTACATGCTGGAAATGCGGTCGAAAAATAAATGTGGTGTTTATTGATCCACAAAGGGATCAAGAGTTGGATTTACCACTTTATAAAGTTTGGCAGATTATTGCAAAATTACAAAAGCGTGGCGCCCCATTTTTCTCAGATGTTGGTCCTATAAAATATTTGTACAGTAGAACCATGCGGATGAAGTATTGGATGAACACTTGCAAATATTGTGGTGCTAAGATTGGGGGCTTCTTTTTAAACTATGAGATTGTATTGGAAGCCTTATATGATGAGAATTTACCTTATGTAATTGTTGAATTAACACTTCAGAAGCCAATTGAACACATTGATAAACGATGGATTATAAAGTAAGCCACTGTTTGTCCGGGATCCGACGCTAATCTGAGTCAGATAGAAAGTTCCCAAGTATTGTTGTTTTAAAAAATTGCTCTCAATTTAATCCAAATTAGTAATATTTTTTCGATATTCTTTTTGCTAAGAGATTTCACGGATACACTTGGGTTTGAAGCTTCTCCTCCTTGAATCTGAATGAAAATGGGGCATTCAGGTCAACTTCGATGTATCCGTTTTTTATCTCAAAGGGTGGCTCTGCGAGGTCCTCGTTGTAAAATTCTGATGCTAGTGAGAAGTCACCGGGAAATCTCTCGCAAACCCCCGGCATGGAGGCAACAACCATGTTCTGTATCCTTCCCCATGTGGTCTCGAGCATCCCACCAATGAATGCATGGAGCCCTCTTTTCTTTATCTCCTCTGCAAGCTTGAGGGAATTAAAGAGTCCCCCAACACGAGGTGGCTTTATATTAACAACCACGTCAAAAAGTTCAGCAGCTTCCCTAAAGTCAATGAGTGTCTCAATGCTTTCATCAAGGGAAACAGCAGCTCTCGTCTTTTTTGCCAAGAGACTGTGCATGTAAATAGCTTTGGGTATGAAAGGCTGCTCAATCTCATCAACAAGCTCACCCACATCGAGTATTTCCTTCCAGTGCTTCTCATCAAAGGGGTCAAAAGAGCCATTGGCATCAACAGAAATAAATTCCGGGGCAAACTTCTCTTTCACAAATTTCACAGGTTCAATAGACCAGCCTGGCTTAATCTTGAGCTTTATGGCTCTTATCCCCTTGCCAAAAGCCCACTGGACATGGGCTCCTATTTCCTCAAGGGAGCCTATTCCGATGCTGCTCTGAAGTCTAAATCTTGTTTTTGACGGCTTAAGAAAATCAAAAAAGCCCTTCCCCACCTTTTGCAAAACAAGATGCCACAGGGCAAATTCAATGCCGGATTTGGCAAAGTTGTTTCCTCTATATCTTTTGAGAATTTTCAGAAGCTCGGAAATGGAAATTTCCTTTCCAGATATTTGCTCCAGGATGATTTTCGAGAATTCAATTGTGGATTCTAAAAATTCAGCACTGTAAATAGGCTCCTGTAGCACCGGAATTTCACCAAATCCTTTAAGCCCTTCACCTATTAGCCTGATCACGGGAACGGTTTTGGTTTTAATAACACCACGGCTGATTGCAAATTCCCTTTTCATCTCGAGGTCAACTACATATATTTCCGCGCGGTCAATCCTTATTTTTTCGTGTAAAATTTTTTCAAATTCCATTGAGCACTCCTTTTTCTACCAAAAACTTCTTTAACTTCCAGTGATTCTCCGGTAAATCGCCATTTTTGATGGCCATTTTGCGTGCAGCATTTATATTTTTCCAGATGCCGAGCTCTTCCGCTTTCCTGTTTATGTTTCGGGCTTCTTCGAATATCCGTGAAAAAACCACGTAAATCTTTTCAATATACTCTATTCCCGGTGGGGTTCCTATGTGCCTGATTTCAATGAAGCTCTTGTTGTCAAAAAACCTCCATCTCGCATCCCAGAAGACCCACCAATCCATTTGAGAAAGATGCTCATGGCCTTTTACGAAGACTTTCCTGTACTTTAGTTGATCTCTGTCGAGGTCCTCCACCTTTTCAATGATAAATCCGTGTGTGCTTTCGAGGACATCCCTGGCTTTCACATTGTTGTCAAAAAAGAGGAGTTGTCCGTATTTGTAGGTTCCCTTCGTTGTGAGAATCTTCGCACGTGTATTTTTGAGCATTTCAATGTAATGCTCAGAGCTTTGAACTTTGCCCGGAATTCCAAGCATATCGTGATCAAAGGGATTATTTCGAATCATTTTCTCCCAGGCAAGAAGTCTGTATTCGTGGGTTGCAAGATGGCTGTTGCCTCCGAGGGTTGAAATCAGGACAGGTGAAGTTGCGTAAATAGCGTTAATTTTTTCAGCAAGCTCATCCGGGGAGACATCGATTGCGGGCTGAAAACTGGCACTCAAATAGAGCTCGTGGTGTTTCCAGTTCCAGAATCTGCGAATCACCGCATAGAGGCCACGTCTCGTGTAGCGCTTGAGGTATTCTTCAAAATTGATGAGCCGGGGATACTGTGACACCCACAAAATGGAAAAATTTCCTGGTTTGATAGCAGATTCAACGAGTGTAGCAAGCTCTTTAATCTTTGCAACAGCGTCTTTTATGGTATCAGCAGGTTCAATGGCAAGCTCAAAAAGGGAGGCCGAGGAGTCAAGTCCAATGACACCAAGCCCTTCAATTTCATAGCCGAGGAACGCACCTGTCAGGATGTCAGTATTGGGTTTGAATTGAGGAAGGACCTTCTCGAAATCTGGGATGAGCTCGAGCCAGTCTTCCCAGGTTATGGGGATTCCATTTTCATTTACAACGATTAGCTCAAGCTCTGCTCCAAACCTTGTCATTTCAGAAAAAATCTGTCGAGGAGAGTGTGGATGTATCTGTTGGATTCATTGATCTTACGAAGATCAATCAGGTTGTCAGTCTGGATATACTTATCCGGGATAAGTTCACTGGCACCATTTTTGATGAGCTCGGCAAGAGATTCTTCTGTGACCTCAAGGTGGAATTGAAGTGCCATGACGTTGTCGCTGAAAAATCCCTGATTTTTTGTTGCCTCACTCCAACCTATTGGCTTATAACCTGCTGGAATTTCGAATGTGTCCCCGTGCCAGTGGAAGGGAGTGATTTTCTCTGGAAATCCGCTGAAAAACGGGGATTTCAGTGCCTCACGGGCGAGATGAACGTCAAACCAGCCGATTTCTTTGAATCTGTTTGGGAAAACCCGGGAATTGAGCGAATCTGCGATAAGCTGTGCACCAAGACAAATACCTAATACTTTTTTGCCGGCCTCGATTGAGTCTCTGATGAAGGATTTTTCATCCTGGAACCAGGGGATGTCATCATAGACGCTCATTGGCCCACCCATGATTACGAGGAAATCAAAGTCATCCACATTGGGCAGCGGGTCATTCTGGTAGAATTTTGTAAATGTAATCTGATGCCCCTCTGCCCAGTTTATGATATATCCGGGCCCTTCAAAAGGAACATGCATAAGCACATGCATCCTCATCATTCACCAATTATGGCATGCCATTTTCAGATTGCCAAGAGGTTAAGGTGCATGGGGTTGTTACACCCGCATTTGGGGCAGTGGTTTAATTTTATTTTTTAGAAATCAAGCGGAATGCCCCTCCCTCTCGCTCCCGCGCAAAGCGCGGGAGAGGGAGTGTCTCTGATTTTTGAGGACCTTGATTTAGCGTATGATTGCACAGAAAACTTCCTCTCCCCGCATAAATTCATGCGGGGAGAGGATCGAGGTGAGGGGCTTCCTCTCAAGACTCGGTGGATTTTTGAGATACACTCACCAGAGGTAAAGCACCTGAAGGGTGAAATTTGGAGTCTGTTTTCTCACAGGTTAGGTCAGAGGGCTTGATTTTATAATATTTTGATTTGATTGCCCAGCAGGTCTGTCCGTTGAACTGGAGCTATGGATATAATTGCTTAGAAGCGGTGGTTTAATGGATGAGGTTATCTAATCGATCTTAACAGCAATCAAACAATCAATCTAAATATAAATCCCACGATGGTGGCAACTGTAAGGCCCAGCAAGATGGAGTAGAGCATTATTTTTTTGCCGTACTCCTTCCAGATGATGCCGATGGTGGAGATGCAGGGGATGTAAAATGTTACAAACATGGTGAAGACAACGATTTGCTCCTTCGTCATGACCAGGTTGATCTTTCCGATCTCCGTTCCAAGGGCCTGGGAGAGCATTACAAGTGTCAGCTCCTTTCTGAGAATTCCAAAAATTAGCGTGGTTCCCACCTTCGTTGGAAGACCCAATACAGTATGCACCAGAGGAGAGAAAATTAGATTGATGTAATAGTCCCAGTTGAAATACTGAATCACTCCCAAAACAGCACTTCCAATGATAAGGAGCGGCCATGCGAGATATATGAAGTTTTTGACCTGCAACCACGTTTTATCAAATGTGATTTTGAGAGAAGGAAACTTGTATGAGGGAATTTCCATAAGAAGTCCATAAGAAGGAGTCTTGAAGAAACCATTTAAAATTTTCCCCATGAGAGCAACAACAAAAATGTTGAAGATAAAAAAGAATAATGCCCACCAGGGCCCGAGGAAATAGGCTACGAGTGCAAAAATGACAGTAATTCTTGCCGAGCACGGCACAAGAGGAATAAGGAGTGCCGATAGGATTCTATCCCTCTCGTTGTCAAGTATCCTTGTTGCAGCAATTGCAGGCACGTTGCAACCATATCCGAGGATAAATGGTATCACAGATTTTCCGTGAAGCCCCATTCTATGCATAAGACCATCCATTAAAAAAGCCACTCGGGGCAAATATCCGAGGTCTTCAAGGAAAGAGAGCAAAAATACGAGAGGGATGAAGTAGGGGAGTACTATACCAATTCCACCTGCAATTCCCTGCAGGAGTCCATTCGTGATATACAGAAGGAGCTGATTGTGTATCCTCTGAGGTAGGATTGAGAGCAATTTATCAAAGGGAGATGTAAAAAGCTCTTCCAACGGTGCCCCGATTTTAAAGATTAAGTAAAAGAATACGAAAAAGACGACTGCAAGAATGAAATACCCTAAAATCGGATGCATTACATAGGCATCAAGTTTATCGTCAATAGACTTTTCGGTCCGGTGCTTGATTTTCATGACCTCTTCAGCGATCCTCATGGAAATATTGTGTCTCTCACCGTGGATCACATCGGGTGCCGGAAAGCCAATGATTTCTTCAAGCTCCTTTCGGTATTTCTCAGCGAGCTTCAAAAGCTCCGGATAGTCTTTAACAAGATTAACGAAATAATCGTCATTTTCGAGCAACTTTATAGCGAAGAGCCTTGGTGGAATTTCATACTTTCCATCAATTTTCTCTCTAACCATCTGTGTGAGGTCTTTTATCCTATCCTCAACAACCTTGGAACAGCTGTACGTTTTTGGCTTTGTGCCGGTTTTGATAACTTTCAAGATGGTCTCAAACAGCTCCTTAAGACCCTTTCCGTGAACGGCGACTGTGGGAATAACGGGTATCCCGAGAATTTTTTCGAGTTTTTTTACATCAATCTCAATTCCCTTGGATTTGGCCTCATCCATCATATTCAGGGCAATTACCATAGGTTTGCCAAGCTCCATCAATTGCAATGTAAGCTCGAGAGAGCGGGATAGAAGTGTGGCATCCATCACGTTGATAATAATGTCAACTTCCTGTGTCAGAAGGTACTTCAGGGTTTCGTGCTCGGCCATGTCCTGTGAGGAGAGGGAATACGTGCCGGGAAGGTCTATGACATCAAATATTCTGCCCTTGTAATTCATACGGCTCTTTGTGAACTGAACCGTTGTGCCGGGAATATTGGAAGTTTGAGCCTTTAGACCCACAATTGCGTTAAAAAGGGTACTTTTCCCACAGTTGGGCTGTCCCACGAGGGCTATTTTTATTGGGCCGTACTTCCTCATAAAGGCTTTACCAGTATTTTAGCGGCAATCCCGCGGCCGATGGCGACGCGAGTGCCATTGGTGAGATTTTCGATATAAATCGCCCCTCCGAAAGGACCCACGGACAGTATCTTGATCTCGTCTCCGGGGTTGATCCCCAATTGCATGATCCTCATTCTTGCGTTTCTTCCGCCAGAGAAACTAACAACTTTTGCCCTGGTTCCTGGCCTCAAATATATCAAACTTGTTATTGACGTATCAAACATGGATGT
Source organism: Caldifarciminota bacterium (assembly GCA_026991055.1). Taxonomy (GTDB): domain Bacteria; phylum Hydrothermota; class Hydrothermia; order B15-G9; family WFZT01; genus WFZT01. The sequence continues at coordinate 11,803 of JALXCE010000216.1, forward strand.
TAATGATATTTCCAGCCCTTCAACCTGTCAATATTGAGACTGATTCTCAAAATCATTCAAAACAAAGAAAAATTCAGACTATTAAACAGCACAAAACTCGTGATAATTTTACTCTTTTGGAATCTTTTGAGAGGAGAGGAATCTCAGGAAATAAATTCCTCCGGTGAGGGCGTTCATATACGTAGTGAAAAATCTCCAGAGAACTATGAGAATACCGACAAGGTATTTAGGACACACTGAGAGAAATACCGCAGCTCCAGCGGCCTCTGCTACTCCAGAGCCCCCTGGAGTGGGCATAAAAATGAGTGAGCCCTGAAGTAGAATTTCCAGAAAGAGCACCTTTGTGAGCTCAAATTTTAGCCCCAGACCTGCAAGAAGGGCGGGCACGATGGCAGACCTGAAGATCGGAGAGATGAAACTCATAATAACTGCAGCCAATATGTAATCCCAGTGAGAAGCCCTGAAGAAGAGCTTCAGGCTGTTACTCATGTTGTAAGCTTCTTCTCTAACTTTAGCCCTTAGTGCGCCGAATCGCCTGGGAACAAGCTTTTCAGCGAGATCGGGCTTGAGGGTCGCGATTAAATATGTGAGAGTCACAATGCTTAAAATCGCTACCATGTACCAGAGAATCACCTTCATACTCGAAGTGCTGACACCGCTTGCATCCTTGAGTGCGAGAGGCAGCAGGGCAATGATCGCAATGTCCATCAAAATCCCTCTGATAATCAGGAGTGCCATTCCTTCACCCACTGGCACACCATCCCTGTCGTTCAGTATCCATAGCTGGAGTGGAAGTCCGGATATCTGAAATGGCGTAACAGCTGCAAGAAAAGATCCCGTGTAGATTGTCCCTATTGCAGTCATGAGACGGATCTTGCGTCTTATGGCACGGCCGAGGAATACGAATCTGATCCCATCAGTTGTTACGTATCCAAGCCACAGGAAAAAGACGAGGATAAGGTATTCCGGATTGAACCTTTTTAACGCCTTTAATGTCTCATGGGAAAATGTGAATGCAAGAACGGCGAGGGAAACGGTAAAAAACAGCAGGAATGATATCTTGAGTCCCCGTGCAATCTTTCTTCTGTTCTCTCTTATCTTCTGGGGAATTTCATTCATCGCAGGTACAGGGAATGTGTCCGCATTTCGGGCAGCCGTGAGCGTATCTCTGGGCAGCCTCTTCCATATCTATGCCCTCAAGGTTGGCGAGGGAAAACAGCCAGGCCATTACATCTGAGAATTCTTCCATAAGATTTTCCCTATCCCCCCTGCGAATCGCCTTTGCGAGTTCTCCGACTTCTTCCACAAACCACCTGAATGTTCCCTCTACCCCTCTCCTTTTGTCCTTCTCGTAATATGTGTCCTTTATGATCTTTTGAAATTCTTTTATTTCCATAGCCAGTTTAAAAGCATGAAATAGAATGGAGCGGCTGCAACCAAACTGTCTGTTCTATCCAGTATTCCACCATGACCAGGGAAGAGATTTGAAGAATCCTTAAGCCCGGCCTCTCTTTTGATTGCTGATTCCGCAAGGTCTCCCTGCTGACCTACTATTGTGATGAGGTAGGCGGAGACAAAGAGAAAAGTCCAGTTGCCAAGTCCCGGCAAATTCAGGAATTTTACAAAGATTACATAGGGAATGAGTGAAACAAGGCCACCGATAAAGCCTTCCCAAGTTTTTCCCGGACTCACAAGCTCCGCGAGTTTGTGTTTCCCCCATCTTTTCCCTGCGAGATAACAGGCAGAATCAAAGTACCAGATGGTGACAAAGAAATAGAGAGATACCCAGAATCCGTATTCTCGCGCCTTGAAAATAGAAAATCCAGCAAAAGATAGGAGTAGAACTTCAAAAAACAGTGAGAAATAAACTCCTATACCCACGCCTCTTACGTAGTAAAATGGATAAATAATCCAGGGGAGAAAAATTACAAGCAGCACCGGATAGATTAAAGGAATGCCGGGAACAGAGATTAGTATCATGAATGGAATTAGTGTAACGAGGGCAAGTGGAAGAAGGAGGCGGTGGTGAATGGTTCTTATCCTCAAAAATTCTACAATTCCGCCTGTCAGGAAAATGACAATGAAAGCGAGAAAGTAGTAACCGCCCAGTATCAGTGCAGCAAGCACTATTGGAATGAGGATAGCGCCGGTAATAACTCTCTTTTGAAGCTCAGTCAATTGTGGTCACTCCACCGAATCTCCTCTCCCTGCGACTGAAATCCTCAATTGCCTCGAGAAGGTCATCCTTCCTGAAGTCTGGCCACAGGGTGGGAGTTATATAGATTTCTGTATAGGCAATCTGCCAGAGGAGAAAGTTTGAAATTCTCATCTCACCGCTTGTTCTGATGAGCAGGTCCGGGTCGGGTAGCTCAGGGTCATACAGGAACTGGTAAAAATTCTCCTCATTCAGGTCATCAATTGTGAGTTCCCCGCTGCTGATTTTCTGGTAGGCCTTTTTAAATGCGTCAATAATTTCGGCCCTGCCTCCGTAAGAGAGGGCGAGATAAAGCTTTAAGCCAGTATTGTTTTTCGTCTTTTCGATTGCCTTTTTAAGCTCTTCCTGGACATCTTCGGGGAGTCTTTTAATCCTGCCAATGGCTTTGATGCGGACATTCCTGCGATTCAGGTCATCTACCTCTTTCTTTAGCATTCTTTTCAGCATGGACATGAGAGCCTGTACCTCGTCGCTGGGTCTCCTCCAGTTTTCGCTCGAAAATGTGTAGAGGGTCAGGTATTCGACGCCGAGGTCAGAGCAGGTACGAACAACATCCCGAACAGATTCAATTCCAGCTCGATGGCCAAAGATTCTCGGTAGACCGCGTCTTTTCGCCCATCTGCCGTTTCCATCCATTATGATAGCAATGTGACGGGGAATTTTCATCTAATCTTCTAATATCTCCTTCTCCTTGGCCTTAAGAATCTTATTTACCTCTTCAATGTTATCATCGGTGATGTCCTGGATCTTCTCCTCGGCCTTTTTCCTTTCATCCTCGGAGATTTCTTTGTTCTTCTCCAGGGCTTTCACCTTGTCAATGCCATCACGACGGATATTTCTGATGGCAACCCTCGCCTCTTCCGCAAGTTTTCTAACCAGCTTGATGAGGTCCTGACGCCTTTCTTCGGAAAGAGGTGGAATTACAACTCTGATAACATTTCCATCACTCTGTGGGTTAAGTCCGAGTCCAGACTTGCGGATCGCCTTTTCAATTTCTCCAATGGCAGTCTTGTCCCAGGGCTGAATGACAATGAGTCTCGCCTCAGGAGCGACAATACTTGCGACCTGGTTGATGGGAACCTGCGTGCCGTAGTACTCGACTTTAATGCCTTCGAAAATAGCGGGGCTTGCGCGACCTGTCCTAATACGTGCTATCTCAACCTTGAAGTTTTCTACACTCTTCTTCATGCGGCTTTCAACATCTTTATAAACTTCATTTAAGTCAGCCATAGCCTCTCCTCCTTTTGATTCATAGAATCGTGGTTTTGATGCGAATTATCCAGTCTATCCCTTGATCAGGGTTCCTATCCTTTCACCTGAAACGACTCTATAGACTGAATCCTCCTCAAGAAGGTTAAAAACTACCACTTTCATCCCGTTATCGCGACAGAGAGTAGCGGCAGTCATGTCCATAACTCTGAGATTTCTTAAAACCATTTCGTCAAAGGTGAGTTCATCAATTTTTCTGGCATTTTTATCCTTCTCTGGGTCTGCGGTGTATACCCCATCTACTTTTGTCCCCTTGAGCAGGACATCGGCTTTAATCTCTATCGCTCTCAGTGCCGCGGATGAATCTGTGGAAAAGTAAGGGTTTCCTGTTCCACCTGAGAAAATGACCACCCTGCCATTTTTCAGGGTTTCAACCGCCCTATGGGCGTCATGGGGAGATACGATTGCCCCAACGGGAATTGCAGAAAAGACCTCAGCCTTTATGCCGTGTTTCTGGAATACACTCTTGAGGGCAATGGAGTTGATGATGGTTCCGAGCATCCCCATAAAATCCGCAGAAATCCTATCAAGCCCCATCCTGTCACTGTTAACACCACGGATTATATTTCCCCCACCTACAACAAGTGAAACTTCAACCCCTAATCTGTGAACTTTTTCGACCTCTTTAACGATGTATTCTAAAATATCGGGAGAAAACGAGCCCCCCTGCTCACCGGATAAAATTTCTCCCGAAATCTTTAAAAGAATTCGTCTATAAGCTGGCTCACTCTTCTCCAACCCTGAACCTCGCAAATCTGCGAACTTTAATGTTCTCGCCTATCTTTGCGATATACTCTTTAATGAGGTCCCCCACCGTCTTGGCTGGGTCTTTAATAAAAGGCTGCTCGAGTAAAACGTTTTCCTCAAAAAACTTCTCAAGCTTTCCTTCAATGATTTTTTCGATAACGTGAGGAGGTTTGTTCTCCTTCTCAAGCTGAGCGCGATAAATTTCCTTCTCTTTTTCAATCACTCTCTCCGGAATGTCTTCTCTTCTTACTGCAATGGGAGCGGCTGCCGCGATCTGCATGGCAATGTCATGGGCAAGCTGTTTGAATTCATCTGTGCGAGCCACAAAGTCTGTCTCACAGTTTACTTCAACAAGCACGCCAAGCTTTGCGCCTGGGTGTATGTATGCCTCGACGATCCCCTCTTTGGCCTCTTTGGCAATCCTTTTCTCAGCCTTTGCGGCTCCCATCTTTTTAAGCTCTTCAATAGCTTTCTCAATGTCTCCGCCGGTCTTTTCAAGAGCCTTTTTACAATCCATGAATCCGGCGCCTGTAATCTCTCTTAATTCCTTAACAAGTTTAGCATCAACTGCCATTTTTAAACTGCCTCCTTTCCCTCAAATTCTTTTTCTTTAACAAGGAAATCCTTGCCCTGCTTGCCCTCAATCACCGCGTCGGCAATGGTTTTTGTGATCAACTTGATTGACCGGATTGCATCGTCATTACCCGGAATTGGGTAATCTATGATCTCAGGGTCACCGTTGGTATCAACGAGGGCAACAATGGGAATTCCAAGTTTTCTTGCTTCTTTAACAGCAATATCTTCGTTTATAACGTCGACAATATAAATAAGGTCTGGCAGGGTATCCATGTCCTTGATTCCACCGAGCACTTTCCTCAATTTTTCAAGTTCCTTTTCCAGCTTTACCCTTTCCTTTTTCGGATACTGCTCAATCCTGCCGTCCTCCATCATCCTTTCGAGGTCTTTCATCCTCTCAATGCGTGTCTTGATAGTCTCGAAGTTAGTGAGTAATCCGCCAAGCCACCTTTCCACAATGTAAAATGCACCGCATCTTTCAGCCTCTTCTCTCACAACGTCCTTGCCCTGTTTCTTTGTGCAAACGAAAAGTATCTTCCCGTCATTGGCGGCAACCTCTCTTACCTTGTCATAGGCCTTTTCAAGCATCTCGAGAGTTTTCCTGAGGTCAATGATGTGGATTCCCTGTCTCTCGGTGAATATGTACTGTCTCATCTTGGGGTTCCATCTTCTCTTCTTGTGGCCAAAATGGACACCCGCCTCGAGTAGCGCCTTAATGTCAACGTTTATAGATGATGCCTTGGGTTTCTCTTCTGTTTTCTCTTCAGGAGTGCTCTCTACAGGCTTTTTCTCCTCATCCTGTGGAGCATCAACGTTTGGAGTATTGTGGAGATTTTCTTCTCTTGCTCTTT
>JALXCE010000217.1 GCA_026991055.1 Caldifarciminota bacterium
CCTGGGGTGGCGCGAGAACCTTTGACCCAGCCCTTCCCGGATATTCAGACCTACAGACAATGGACCCCGAGCATGGCTACTGGATAAAGCTCACATCACCCGATACGCTGGTCGTAACGGGGAGACGTTTCCATTCATCTTCTCCAATTGGGCTTAAAGCGGGGTGGAACCTTGTAAGCTACCTGCCTGAACCAACGGAATCCGTAGATGTGGCACTTTCCTCAATTGTAGGAAATATTTACGTGGTTGATGGCTTTGACTCGGTTGCAATGACTTACAGACCTGGTAGCCCTTACAACGATTTGTATGTCATGAAAAACGGACTCGGTTATTGGATAAAAACATACTTTGCCGACAGTCTCTATTACGAAGGTTTTGAAGGCTCGAAAGTACTTGGGGAAAATGGAGATTTTGCATTGATGGGCGGTCCCAAAGATGGTGTGATGCCAACTCCCTACTGGACAGATTACTTCGGGACAGCATTTTTGAACGGTGCCGCGGTGCATGTAGGTGATACAATCACAGCTTATGACCCTGATGGTGTGCTATGTGGCGAGTTTGTGGTGAGAACTGAGGGTGAATATGGATTCATGCACGTCTATGGCGATGACCCGACTACTCCAAACGTAGATGAAGGAGCTGTAGCTGGTGATTCTGTTAGATTTTACATAAATGGCCATTACGTGGCGACGGCGACGGATTCGCTTGCATGGACCGGCTCGCGTGATGCCTTTGAATTTCCGCTTGGAACAACAGGTGTGCATGAAGGGCACGGTACGGTGAAGGTCTTCAGATTTGCTCCCATTTCACCAAATCCCGTGATCGGCTCCATGAATATCAGCTTTTCACTTCCTGCTAAAATGAAGGTGAAGGTGGCTCTTTATGATGTCTCTGGTAAGATGGTGAAGACGATTGCTGCAAGTGAATTTGAGGCTGGAAGGCATAGTTTGAGGGTGCCATTAGATGCTCTTCATGCAGGAATGTATTTTGTGAGGCTGGAAGCGGGTAAATTTACGAAAACGAGAAAGGTGATTGTTTTGAGGTAAGGATTGTTTGATGGGGGGTGCCCGCGCTTCGCGCGGGCGCCCCCCATTTTTATCTAAAAAATCGATTCACCACTCACTTAATTCAAGCCTACGCGCTTAAGAAATTTATAAGACATAGCCCCGCAACTAACTTCCAGAGAAATTATATTCTCGAAGGAACTTTTTACAAATAAGGAGATGAATAAACTAAATATCGCGGATATATAATTTGCCCATTCCACCCCGGCCCTCCCAAAGAGAAGGGAGAGAACTCAATTTTTACTAAAGCCGGTAAGGAAAGGTTAAAATTTTTACCAGTAAGCCCGAATTTCCCCCTCCTTCCTCTGGAAGAAGGGGTTAGGGGAGAATGGGAAAATAAAAATTTGATCTTTTCATACGCTTCGCACACAAGACGGCAAAGGGTAATGTTAAGCATGGAATTTTAAGAACATTTTGATGAAAAATTCCAGATGTAGCCCTTCACTTATCCTCTCCCCGCAGGAATTTACGCGGGGAGAGGAAGAATTTTTTTGAAGCACGTGACAACTTTCTGACAAGCTTCATCCGAGGCTGGATACACTCAAAGGGCACTTAACTTTCATCACTTGTTGGGATTGTACCTAAAAATGACGAAAAACACTTTCGCTCCCCCGCGCGGAGCGCGGGGGAGCGAAAGGAGAAGGCATTCCGCTTGAAATTTTGAAAATTCAAAATGTAAACCCTCACCCCAACCCTCTCCCGCAAGCGGGAGAGGGAGATTCATTGGTTGAAATTTTGAAATGTGGCCCCTCACCTGACCTCTTCCTGCAACTTCAAAATTCTTCCCTCCACTGCTTGCAAAGCAGGTGAGGGAGGGAAATGAAGTTACAACCTCTAACTCTGGTCGTCTCCGTGGCGTTATAATTTTCAAAAATTATTCTGGAGGTTGATGAGAAATGCTTGGATTTTTGATGGCGATACTCGTATCGATAAATACTTTCGCTTTTTCTCCCGCTGTCTCACCTGATGGCAAGAGAGTAGTTTTTTCTTATATGGGCGACCTATGGGAAGTCAGCGTTAGCGACTCGATTGCCCATAGACTCACCGATTCAAAGGGTTATGACACAGCCCCCATCTTCAGCCCTGATGGCAGCAAAATCGTTTTTGCATCCAACAGATACGGCTCCTATGACCTTTTCGTCATGCCATCTGATGGGAGCGAGAATCCCCGCAGGTTAACCTATCACCCCGGATACGAATACCCACAATTCATCAAAGATAACTACCTTTACTTTTCATCCTGGCGAACAGAATTCAGGGGAGCCATTTACAGGATTCCGCTCACAGGTGGAACTCCGGAAAGGGTCTATAACTTTTTCATGAATAGAATTATCCCTGGCCCCGGCGATTCTCTAATCTTTGAGCGAGGATTCACACACTCATGGCGCAGAAAATACCGTGGACCTGCAAATCGGGACATCTGGATTATGACAAAAGATGCAAAGTTTATGAAAAGATTAACCCATTTCGACGGCAGAGACGCATTCCCCATGTATTCAAGCGGAAAAATATATTTCGTTTCAAACAGAGAAAATTCCGGCAACCTTTTTGTGATGAACACCGATGGGAGTCACGTTAAGCAGCTCACACACTTTAAAAACGAAGTCCTTGACCCGAGGATTTCTGAAGACGGGTGCACTATTGTTTTCACCGTGCTTGGCCAGCTTTACCTCTACCACGTGGATTCTGGCAGGCTCGATACACTGAGATTTAAAGCCCCAATGGATAAGAAATTCTCTGATCCCTACTACAAAGAGCTCACGAAAAATGCCGCAGAAATAAAAGTGTCTCCCTCAGGGAAAGAATTAGCATTTGTAGTTTTTGGTGATATTTATGTCATGGATACGAAGACTCACTCGGTAAAAAGAATCACATACACACCTGAACCTGAAAAAGACCTCTCATGGAATCCAGTGAGAGAAGAGATTGCATTCACGACCCTTAAAGACGGCAACTGGAATATTTATAAAGTTGACCCGGTGGACGATAGCCTGTTTGTGAATGCCACAGAGTTCAAATTCACGAGGCTTACAGATACCCCTTTTACCGAGAAGAATCCGGTGTTTTCACATGATGGTAAGAGAATAGCTTACAAAACCCGGCAGGGAACCCTCTGGGTGATGGATGCAAATGGGCAAAATCGTCGTAAAATAGCGGATTTTAATGATGTGCTGTGGATTTCCTGGTCATGGGATTCAAAATGGCTTGCCTTTTCACGAACCGCTCTCGGGTGGAGGGAGGACGTATATGTGGTTAAAGTTGACAGCAACATGGCTCCGGTCAATATTTCAGACCACCCAGATGATGATTACAAACCTATGTGGTCTTATGATGGCCGAAGAATTTCCTTTGCCTCGAGAGATGAAGAGGGAAATCTTTTTATCAAATATGTAATTTTGAGGAAAGAAGATGCCGACAAAGACGCCAAATACTTCAAGTCTCTCAAGGACTCCCTGAAATCTGCACCTGAGGTAAAGATTGACTTTGATGACATTGGTAGCCGAATCCGGACAGTTTACAAATTCCAGGGAGGTTACAATTACTATACGTCTGATAAATGGGGACTGAACTTTCTCATTCAGGCAGAGGACTTAAACTCAAATGACATCTGGATGACAGACCTCTCGGGGCACAGGGTCAAAAGAATTACAAAAGACAACGTCGAACCCAAAATGTTCTTTTTCAGTGGCAAAAAGATTTACTACCTCACAGGAGAAGGTGAGATTTTCGAATCGGACTTTGAAGGAAATTCCAAACCCATGCCTTTCCATCTGCAGATTTTGGTGCACAATGGAACTTTTAGAAAAGCCCTTTTTGAAGAGCTCTGGTGGGCACTTAATGATGGTTTCTACGATCCCAACTTTCATGGAGTCAACTGGAAGGAGATGTTCAAAAAATACCTGCCTTATGCCAGAAATGCCTACGAAAATGAGGACTTTTACCAATTCGTGAGGTATATGCTCGGTGAGCTAAACGCATCTCACCTTGGAATATGGGGTAGTGATGATGAATTTAGCGAAAAATCGGGAGTAATCGGGATTGTACCGGTCAAAACCAGGAAGGGAATAAAAGTCTTGCAAGTGATTTACAATTCTCCCGCATACGAAGCGGGTATCGCGAAAGGTGATGTTTTGATAAAAATAGACGGTGTAAAGTTAGATACCATCAAAAATTACTACAGTGCACTCATCGGGAAGCGGAATAAGAAGGTAAAAATTATCAGAATCCATGAGGGAAAAACTGATACGCTGAGGGTTAAAGCAATTTCTTACTGGAAACTCAGAAGGATGATTTACAAAGAGTGGGTGAGGGTCAACAAACAATTTGTGGATAGTGTTTCCCACCACAATCTCGCATACATCCATATCCGGGCAATGGATATGGAGAGTGTGAAGGAATTTAAGAGGGAGCTCTATGCTCAGAGAGACAGAAAGGGACTTGTTCTGGACATTCGCTACAACGATGGAGGTTCCACCCATGATATTATTCTCGATATTTTGAGAAGAGCCCATTATCTTTACTCGGTCAAAAGGGGTGAAAAGGAAAAGGAGTACCGCTCTCTCTTTTCATGGGACAAGCCCGTGGTTTTGATTATCAACAGCAATTGCTATTCAGATGCTGAAATTTTTCCTGCCGGTTTCAAGCAGCTCAAGCTGGGTAAGGTCGTCGGAACACCCACTTTTGGCGCTGTGATAGGGACAGACGATATTACTCTATTTGATGGAATCACGGTTTTCCGTGTCCCGAGTGAAGGCTGGTATCGACTCAATGGGAAAAGTCTGGAGCTCGGTCCAGTCCAGCCGGATATTTACGTGGAGAATCCACCAATTTACGACAACACCACTGGTGACCCCCAGCTCAAAAAGGCAATTTCAGTTTTGATGAAGGAGATAAGGTGAGGGTTTACATTTTGAATTTTTAAGGTTTCAAGCGGAATACCCCCTCTCTGAATCCCTCCCCCACTTGCTCCGCAAGTGGGGGAGGGAAAAATTTGTTGCAGATTTTGGACACAAGATTCGCTTGAGAAGGAAATTCTTTTGATGTTCTGGTTAAGGATAATTATGAAACAATTCACTAAGCTTACGGGCACAGCTTTTAGGTCAAATCAATTGAGGGAGCAAATTAAATAACTTCCTCTCCCCGCATAAATTTTCGCGGGGAGAGGATTGAGGTGAGGGGCTACAACTCGAAAATTTCAATCAAATCTAAAAGTCTCCCTCTCTCGCCTCGCGGGAGAGGGATGGGGTGAGGGCTTACAT
>JALXCE010000218.1 GCA_026991055.1 Caldifarciminota bacterium
GAATCAAAGCTTACAAAGAAGGAAATTACGATAAAGCCATTGAGTACCTACACTATGCTATAAAAATTAATCCAAAGGACCCCAAGGCCTATTTATCACTTTCCAGCATCTATCAGAAAGCCGGAAAGAGTGATAAGGCAAGAGAAGCCCTTAAGAAAGTTCTTGAGCTTGACCCCAACAATAAGCAGGCCCTCTACTACCTCGGCCTGATGGAAGAGGTCTCAGGTAACACAGAGGAAGCCAAGAAACACCTCGAGAAACTCGTTTCACTGGATACCACCTATGCAAGGGCCTACTTCGAGCTCGGTGTTATTTACTTTAAAGAAAACAACTACGATAAGGCCTACGAAAACTTCATAAAGGCAGCGAAATTGGACAGCACAAACGCCAACGCCTGGCTCAATGCCGGTGTAGCTGCCCTCAATCTCAAGAAATATAAACAGGCTATTTATGCGTTCAACAAATACATATCCTACAAGCCTAACGATAAAACCGCCTGGATCAGCCTTGGAGAGGCATACTTTGAGGAGGCGGTAAAAGATACAAACAACATCAATGAAGAGTACCTCAAAAAGGCCATTGATGCCTTCAACGAGGCCAAAACCCTTGATCCCAACAACCCGGACATCTATTTCTTCCTCGGAAATACTTACAAAATCCTGGGCGAAATAGACAAAGACCCTGGTCAGAGGAAGATCTACAAAGAAAAGGCCATCGAGATGTTTAAAAAGGAGCAGGAGCTGAGGAAGGGCGGAAAATGAAAAGGGACTACCTTTCGGTAACAGATTTAACGAAAGATGAAACAATGGCCCTCATTGAGAGGGCCATTGAACTTAAAAAAGAATCTTACAGGGGCAGGGAGTTAGAGGGTAAGACTTTTGCCCTCATATTCGAAAAGCCCTCTTTGAGGACACGAACCACTTTTGAGGTTGCTATTTATCATCTTGGTGGATATCCCATTTATCTCGCCCCGGGAGATATAAAGCTTGGAGTACGTGAGCCCGTCAAGGATGTGGCCCGCAACCTTGATAAATGGGTGGATGGAATTGTGGCAAGGGTATTCGCCCACTCCACACTCGAGGAACTCGGAAAGTATGGGAAAATCCCGGTAATAAACGCACTTTCCGACTACGAACACCCATGCCAGGCACTGGCCGACTTCATGACCATTTACGAAAACGCCGGCACGTTTAATGTAAATCTGAGCTTTATTGGAGACAGCAACAACGTCGCCAATTCCCTGATGCTTCTTTCTGCAATGTTGGGAACCAACTTTACCCTTGCACATCCTGCAGGGTACGAACCCAATACGAAAGTTGTGGAGAAGGCCTTTGAGCTTGCACGGGAAAGTGGAGCGCTGATAAAGATCACAACCGACCCCATCGAGGCCGCAAAAGATGCCGACTTTATCTACACGGACGTATGGACTTCAATGGGCCAGGAAGCCGAACGGGAGAAGAGGCTCCATGACTTTCAGGGCTATCAGGTTAATTGGGAGCTGCTTTCCTACGCATCTTCAGATGTCAGGGTAATGCATTGCCTGCCGGCTCATCGTGGAGAAGAGATAACAGATGATGTCATTGAATCAGAACATTCTGTGGTTTTCCAGCAGGCAGAGAACAGGTTACATACGGAGAAGGCACTGTTTTTGAAATTATTTGAATGAAAGAGAGGGGGCGGGTGTTTCACGTGAAACACCCGCCCCCAATTTAAAAAAATCATGAAAATAGCAATTGGTGCAGACCATAGAGGATTCAGTCTTAAAGAGGTCCTGAAGGAATTCCTCAAAGAAAAGGGGTACGAAGTCATTGACTTTGGCACCCACAGTGAAGAGTCCTTTGACTATCCAGACGCTGCCATACCTGCAGGTGAAGCAGTGGCGAGTGGAGAGGCTGATAGGGGTATCCTGATTTGTATGACCGGCATTGGTATGTCCATTGCAGCCAATAAGGTTAAGGGGGTGAGGGCGGCACTGGTTACAGGTATCGAGTTTGCTGAACTCTCCCGCAGGCACAACGACGCCAATGTTATCTGTCTTCAGGGGGGATATGTTGACCCCGAGGATGCAAAGAAATTCGTTGAGGTTTTTCTAACAACCGAATTTGAAGGTGGCCGCCACGAAAAACGTGTAAACAAGATCAAGGAATACGAATCAACCCACTAATCACCGTTCGATTAAAACTTCATCCGGACTGAAGCCGAGGAGCCTAATCGTTTATAGATTGTGTCACATCATCTAATAAATAGGAGTTTTTGGATTCCCCCTGTGATAAAAGCAAAGTATAAATAATAACTCTGTCAGCCGACCTTCTGAAAATCCTGTTCAAAAATGGTCAATAGATTAAACGCAGTGGCCGGGCCCACAAACGAAGTTTGTGGGCCCGGCCACTTATTAAAAACTCTTTCACCTCAAATCTTCAAAAACCTCGCATAAGTGTCATCTATTTTGATGAAATAGACCCCTGGGGGTAAATCTGTGATGCGGTAATTCATTCTCCTTGCATGGAACACTCTGATCTTTCGGCCATCAAAACTGTAAATCACAGGTGGGTGCTGCGGCATCCCGTTTAAGGTGATAGAATTTTTTACCACGTTCGATTTTAATCCAATTTTCCCACCATAAACAGGGGTTTCGACCACATTCGTGGTCACCGTATCCTTTCCAAAATAGACATCCTGAGTGCCTTCACGGGTATCTGTCCATACCATAAATGGCTTCCCGTTCCATGTATCGAGACCAATGTACTCACCGATCAATCCAGACTTACTACCTGCTGCAGGGTCACTCGAAACAGACGTTACTCGCACATTGGGAGTCCACGTTTCGCCACCATCAAAGGACTGAGTTAGATACACGTCCATCAAACGATTATGTGGGTCATTTCTCCTGTCATAGAAAATCACTGTGATGACTCCGTTCTGATCCACATCTATCCACGGGTGAAACTGATCCCTGACGATTCCCTGAATGTCATCATTAAGTCTCGTTGGGGTACTCCAGCTATTTCCACCATCGGTTGATTTCATAAAGAAGATATCAGTTCCATTGTGAGCAGTAGAATCCATAAATACCACATAGAGATTGCCAATATATGGACTTTGAGGGCTCACATCCGCCTTAATGGCAGGATAGCTTATCACCACCAGGTCAGGATTTATCGTGTACCATCCACCATCGAAGAGGTCAGTTATAGTTCCTGGGGCAGAGAAAGTAATTCCACCATCAGTTGACTTTGTCATTTCAAGTCTGCTCATGTAATAATTCATCCAAGCAACATACACCACACCAGAATCATCTACGGTCAGGACAGGCCACTGGACACCATAAGTTTCAGAACTTAACCTGATAAACTGGCTCCACGTCTCACCTCCATCTGTGGAGCGTGTGAAATCAATTCCCCCATTTGTATAGTCGTAAAACCTTGTCCACGCCACGTAAAGATTTCCCCGATATGGTGAATATGGAGATGCGTCACAGGTTATCCACTCCTTGTCTTCAAAAGCCGAAGTATGGGCATCAACCACTGTATATGGTCCCTGCCAGGAGACACCGCCGTCTGAAGATTTAAAGACAAAAATCCCTGATGTTGATGCATCCGATGGTAGGGAAAGCACCACTGCATAAAAATTCCCGGAGTCATCTACCGTGATTGCAGGGTCACTGTCCCAGGCATAAGGTGTTCCTGCAAAAAGTGTATCGTGCCAGGTATTCCCTCCATCCAGCGTATATCCCACACCTACCTGTCTGTAACCAAGCCGGAAATCTCGCCACACAGCGACCATATTGAGCGAGTCTTTTGGATTAATCACAATCTGCTCTTCATTCTGAATATTGGTCGTCACACTGTTTATGCGAATGTTGAGATAATCAGTTGTAACAGTATCTGCAGGTGAAAGCACATTGGCAACACTTCCCGTTCCCATAATGGCAAGGGGTTTTGTGGGACTAAACACAGCTAAAATCACCAGAGTTAAAAGCATCTCAAAACCTCCCGAAGAATTTTTTATATGATAAGGATAGACACACGAATCTTTGTGAGATTAAAATTCAAGCCCATGAAAATTCTGGTTATAAACTGGCAGGATATAAAAAATCCAAGAGCAGGTGGTGCGGAGGTCCATTTACATGATTTCTTTGGTAGGATTGCTAAAATGGGACACGATGTCACACTCCTCACTTCTGGATTTAAAAACGCCCCTCGAGAGGAGACAATAGACGGTATCAAGATTTACAGGATTGGTGGAAGAAACTATTTCAACTTTATCCTCCCCTTTGTCTATTGGAGAAAATTTCATGGAGAAAAATTTGACGTGGTCGTCCTTGATATAAACAAGATACCCTTTTTCACCCTCCTCCTTGAGGAAAAGCCACTTGTGGGTATTGCGCATCACCTTTTTGGTAAATCCATCTTCCTCGAAGTCCCAGTCCCCATGGCCCTTTATGTTTATCTAACAGAAACCCTCTTTTTTAAGATTGCAAGGAATCTTCCCTTTATCGCAGTTTCACCCAGCACAGCAAATGAGCTGAGAAAACGAGGAGTAAAACAGGTTGAGATTATCTATAACTGTGTTGACAGAAATAAGTACCGCCTGCTCGGTATTCCAAAAACTCCCCATCCACTTGTGACATACCTCGGTAGAATCACAAAATACAAATCCATTGACCACCTGATTGAGGCCTTCAAAATAGTAAAGCAAAGAGTACCTGAGGCGAGACTTATGATAGTTGGTGAAGGACCTTACAGGAAGAAACTTATGGAAATGGCAAAAGGGCTGGAAGTCGAGTTTACCGGATTCGTCTCAGAAGAGGAGAAAGTTGAGATTCTAAATAAAAGCTGGGTTGTGGTAAATCCATCAGTAAAGGAAGGATGGGGACTTACAGTAATTGAGGCAAATGCCTGTGGAACGCCGGTAGTTGCGGCAAATTCTCCCGGACTAAAAGACTCGGTTAAAGATGGGGAGACCGGGATACTTTATCCTTACGGGAATATTTCAAAGCTTGCAGAAATTATCATCGATGTTTTGCGAAATAAAGATTTAAGAGAAAAACTTTCCAGAAATGCCATTGAATGGGCAAAGGCTTTTGACTGTGATGCCAATGCCCAGAAACTTCTAAATTTTCTTCAAGCTGTTGAGAAGGCTAAATAGGCTTGATTTCCCAGATTTCAACTGCAATATCGCCGGGTAAAAATTCGGGCTCCCCCACCATTTCTGCCCTATATCCCAACTTTTTTAAAGCAGCAAACATCAGCGAGGTTGAGATATGAGGAGGAACCATGCCTTCTTTTATCAACCTTTCGGCACCCGGGAGTATTACGGGTTTGCCCATGGTGTATTTCACACGGGTGTCGGATAATTTTTCCACCTTTATGTAGTCAACGTAGCCGACTTTTCCTAAATAATCACCAAGATTCTTGAGGACTTTGAAAACATCGGTTGAATTATCGGGATTTATCTCATTCCAGATTTCATCAAGCACAATTTCACCTGATCTCCAGACAATTCCCCAGGTTTCCTCACCTATTTTTTCGTTGACTGCTTTATAAATTCCGTAGAGCTCAAGGTCAAAGAATTTGTCGTCTATCATTTTCTATCTCCTCCTTTAAATTTTTTGCCAGCATCGGAATAAGTCCAAAGCCTCTGCAGCCGAAACCAAAAAATGCGTAAAGATTGGACTTTAATCTTTTTACAGGCTCTGTAGCTTCCGTGCAAATAGTTGCCCATCCCCTCTCCACATCCGAATCCAGAAATGGACTTTCTCTTCTCTCAAGGTACTCAAAAACCTTTTCGTAAAACCCCTCATCCACACCCCGGGTTTTATTGGCAATATCTCCATTCAAATTAACCTCAATGCCACTATTTTCTCTGATAATAATTCGATTCTCACCCTCTGGCTTTATGGTAAAATCCTTATCGTAGAGCACCAGGGGTTCAAAAGGCCTGTGGGGCATCAATAAAAGTGATCTAATCCAGGAAAATCTGGCTCCATCTGCCTCGATAATGAACGGTGTTGAGGCACCGGCCGCTACAATGAATACATCACCTTTAAACTCCCCCCTCTTACTCACAACTTTCACCACCCTGTCGCTTTCCTCAACCAACTCCAATGCCTCATTCATAACCTCAAAATTCATCCCATTTTTCTCAAGCACAATGGATGTGTAGTAACAAAAGCTATAGCCATCCACATAGACACTTTTGCCACTCGAGCCATTTAAGAGGTCTCTATGGTCGAAAATTACGGGTTTGAAATAATTCAAAGTAAACTCCTCCACTGCACGGTAAAATTCGAGGGACCGGTTGGCCTTCTGGGAAGGCCCCGACTCCCCTGTATTCTGGAAAGAGTGGAGGAGGGCACCATCCTCGGTCACTTCGATACCCTCTTCAATAGGAAAAACTCCTGTGGAGTAGCCTGTCTCTCCACTACCCACAAAGTCCTTTTCAATTACAGTAACATCGTGGTCGCGTAAAAGATAAGCGAGGGTTATTCCAGCAATTCCGCCGCCGATGATAACGATTTTCATCTCTTATCAAAAAGGTCCTTTATCAATCCTTCGCGATAGGCATTTTCCCAGAAATATAATTCAAACCTGAGACTCTCCCTGAAGACTTCATTCAATCTTGAAAACTTTTTACCACTAACCGAATCGCTAAAGCGGTCAAGAAAACTTTTGAGCTTCCGGGCAAGGCCACTAAACTCCTCTGAGGAGTAAGTAAGAATCCAATCCCTGTAGATCTCTTTATCTGGAAGCCCTGATTCCTTCAGCTTTTTTGCGATCTCCCAGTAGCTGTATTCACAGGGGAAAAGCGAAGCGAGTATTTCCACAATATCACCTTCGTAGGCAGTTTTTATGAGAAAATTCGTGTAGGAGAGTGTCAGCACCGTGGGTTGATGCATCTCAAGCTCATTTCTTGAGATACCGAGGGACTCGCATGTTCTGCGGTGTAGCTCCATTTCAAAGGTCATGGTCGAATGCAGGAATTCTGCAAAAAACGTCTGCAAATCCTTATCCGGTGCCTTGGCTGAGGCAATGGCAAGCACCCTCGAGTACTCCTTCAGGTAAAAGTAATCCTCTTTCATGAAAAACAGGTACTTTTCTACGGGTAAATTCCCCTCACCCAACTCTCTCACGAAGGGGTGAGTGAAAAGGCTCTTCCAGGTTATTTTATTTTCTTTGATAAGGTCCTCAGATAGGCTCAACCCTGCATCTCCATTAGTTTTTCCATTACCTCAATTCTCTCACGGTAGAGGGGAAATGCTTCGACGAGCTCTTTTACAGTGTTGCGCGCCTTCTCTTTTACAGCCTCATCATCGGGATTTTTCAGGACAGATGCGATAATTCTACCTATTTTGACCATCTCATCCTTCCCCATGCCTCTTGTGGTGATAGCGGGGACTCCAATACGAATACCACTTGTTACAGTGGGCTTTTCCGGGTCATAGGGGATGGTGTTTTTATTGACTGTAATATTTACCTCTGCCAGCAACTCCTCTGCAACTTTTCCTGTCATACCCACACTTTTCGTATCCACCAGCATCAAATGGTTGTCTGTACCACCGGAAACGAGCCTCAAGCCTTCACTTTTCAGGGTCTCTGCAAGTGTTTTCGCATTCTCCACGATTCTCTTCTGATATTCGACAAATTCAGGCCTCATGGCCTCCTTGAATGCCACTGCCTTTGCTGCGATAACGTGCTCAAGAGGCCCACCCTGCATACCCGGGAAAACAGCCTTGTCTATGGCTTTTGCAAATTCCTTCGTTGTTAAAATAAGGCCACCGCGTGGACCTCTAAGGGTCTTGTGGGTGGTTGAAGTAACAAAATGCGCATAAGGCACGGGGTCAGGGTGAACTTTCCCCACAACAAGACCGGCAATATGGGCTATGTCTGCCATCAGGTATGCACCAACACTATCCGCTATCTCTCTGAATTTTGCAAAATCAATTTTTCTCGGATAGGCCGAATAACCTGTGATAATAAGCCTGGGCCTGTGTTCTCTCGCAAGTTTATAAAGAGTGTCAAAGTCTATAGTTTCGGTTTTTCTATCAACGCCATAATAGACCACGTTGTAGAGCTTACCCGAAAATGACACGCGGCTTCCGTGGGATAGGTGTCCGCCGGACGTAAGCTCCATGGACATAATGGTGTCTCCGGGCTTCAATGCAGCGAAATACACGGCCATATTTGCCTGCGAACCAGAATGGGGCTGCACATTTGCATGCTCCGCTCCAAAAAGCGCCTTTGCCCGCTCTATGGCAAGAGTTTCAACAACATCAACGAACTCACATCCTCCGTAGTACCTTTTTCCGGGATACCCCTCGGCATATTTGTTGGTAAGAACACTCCCGAGGGCAGCAAGAACAGCGTCAGACGTGAAGTTTTCAGAAGCAATGAGCTCGAGCCCCTCGCTTTGCCTCTTTGTTTCATTCAGAATTGCCTCAAAAACTTCCCTATCTGTTTTAAAAAGTTTCTCCTCAAACATCTCTTCCTCCGTTTTTATATCATAATGGAAAAACCCGTTAGCTTAAACGTGTGCCCTCACAAGAGAACCCCTCACTGTAAATTTAACTGGGAGGAATCTCTCGGTGACCCAGATATTTGTCTCCGTATGCTTCGTCAGAGTTGAAACCCTGAATTCACCTCCTGCAATACCAAGGAAGGGGATCAAATTATCCTGCATGTGAATATCCACAGTGGCCCCGGAGTTCAAATCTTTAAGAAACTCCTCTGCCGCCACTTTACCAATCTTTTCAGCAGGGACACCGAGCTTTCCGATGTTATCAGCGCCAAGAACAGTTTTCGTGAATTCAGCCAGGATCAAAACAGATGTTCCCGGAGTAAGGCTGTCTTCGTATCTTATCTCAATTTCGGGCTTTTCAAGGCTTCCAATAGCCGAAAGTACCCCACTGACCTGCCTTTCTGCAACCTTTCGCCTCTTAAGCTTACCTGAAGCAACCGAGATTATTCTCATCCTTTTAAGAGTCCCGCGTGAGCCAAGCTGGTAGCTCTCAACTTTCTCTTTCGCCTCTTCAAGATTTTTAAATCCTGGCTCCACACCAACTTCAACTATTCCACCTCCTGCAGGATAATAGCCTCGTCTTTTCACTTCAATATAGACTCTGCGGGTAAATCTTCGGAAAAATTCAAGATAAACGTATCGCATGTAATCAATGGTCATGCCACCCGGCACATCAGTTCCGCCAATAATCGTGATTTTGGACGATCCTTTTGCGAAGGCAAGAACCGGCAGGATGGTTTGAAGAAAGAGAGAAATACTGCCTGCAGTTTTTATATCGATTTCAAGGTTTCCACCAACTATCTCACCGGGATAAAATAGGAGTTCTGTGCTGCCGAGACTATCTCCTACCGCCCTTGAGCGGGTAATTTTACCAAGGGCTTCCAGAATGCTCAGATGCTGCCTTTTCAGCCCGGGCTTCTTCCGGGTTTTCCTGATGTTTTTGATTTTAAACGGTGTCTTCGTAATTAAAGAAAGGAACAGTGCGGTCCTCAGAATCTGCCCACCGCCCTCTCCAAATGAGCCATCAATTTCAAGCATCAGTGCCTGAAGTGCCTCATGTGGGTGAAGACCATGATTATTCCATGTTCTCTTGCCGCCTCTATAACTTCTCTATCTCTCACAGAGCCTCCGGGCTGGATAATAGCCTTTATCCCGTGCTCTGCTGCAAGGTCCACTGAATCTCTAAAGGGGAAGAAGGCATCGGATGCGAGGACTGCGCCCTTTGCCTCATCTCCGGCAGCTTTGAGGGCTATTTCTGCCGCCTGCACTCTGTTCATCTGTCCAGCGCCAATTCCAATTGTCATATGATTTTTGCTCACAACGATGGCATTGGATTTCACGTGCTTCACCACCTTGAAGGCAAAAAGAAGCTCCTCAAGGACGTCCTGGGTAAGCTCACCTGATACAACCTCCAGCTTCTCCCTTTCCATCAAAATCTTATCCTTCTCCTGAAGGAGAATGCCACCCGGAATGGATTTAAACTCAATGTTTCCAGTATCAACTTCTAAATACTTTATGATGCGTCTGTTCTTTTTCTTCTTGAGAATTTCCAGTGCCTTCTCACTAAAAGAAGGGGCAGCAACAATCTCAAGGAAATGCTCATTCAGCTTAAAAGCAAGCTCTTCCCTCACCTCTCTGTTTAATAAGACAATACCGCCAAAGGCCGATACCGGATCGGCACTGAGGGCTTCAACATAGGAATCGTAGATATCCTCTCTTGTTGCAACTCCACAGGGATTTGTGTGCTTCAGAATCACAGCGGTTGGTTTATTGAACTCCTGAATTAGCTCAAAACCTGCGAAAAAGTCCACAAAATTGTTGTAAGAAAGCTCTTTACCCCAGAGTTTTTCAATTTTATTGAGAATGTACCCGGTCTGGACATTTTTATAGAGAGCGGCCCTCTGGTGAGGGTTCTCCCCGTATCTCAGGGGTTGCTCCAGCTTGCCAGCATTAATGAAAAATTCCGGAAGCTCGTTGTCCATGAAAAGGCCCAGGAATGTATTGTAAACCACGCTGTCATAGATAGACGTCCTGGCAAAGGCCTTCACTGCAAGCTTACGTCTTGTATCAATAGTCGTTTCTCCAAGCTCTTTTAACTCTTCGAGCACTAATAGGATATCCTCTTCATCCACTAACACAGTTACATATTTAAAATTTTTTGCAGATGCGCGAATTAAAGAGGGGCCACCGATATCAATATTTTCAACTATTTCATCTATTCCTGCATCCTCCCGTTTCACCACCTCCTCAAAGGGGTAAAAATTCACGAATACAAGGTCAATGGGGATCGCGTTGACCTTTGAGAGGTCTTCCCTGTGAGTCTCATTTTCCCTGTCATACAAAATGCCTGCAAAAATTGCCGGGTGAAGGGTTTTTACGCGGCCATCCATAATGGAGGGGAAACCTGTAACTTCCTCAATCAATTTCACGTTAACTCCTTGAGATTTCAGGAAGTTTGCAGTTCCGCCCGTGGAGAGTATTTCCCATCCCAGATTCTCCAGAGTCTGGGCAAGCTCGAGAACCTTTTTCGTTTTTTTGCTAACTGAAATGAGAGCACGTTTCATTTTCCACTCCTTTGTTTTACGTAATTAAGCCTGAGATTGGTTAGCTCAAGCTCCACTCCTTTTCTGTCCTCTTCAGGAAGTTTGTCCTTTATAAGCGGATAAATCGCTTCAATGGAATCTATTGCCAGTCTTGCCTGGTCGAGGTCGGCTTTTATTTTGCCGGTCTCTGGATGGGAGACAAGACCAAGATAGGACCAGGCCTTGGCAATAAGCTGGACAAGGGTTAAAGAAAGTAATTCTTCAACTTTTAGCTCTTCTTTAAGTTTCTCCTCGGGTTTATCCATGGTGCACCTCCCAGTAGCAGGATAAATGAAAGTATAGCAAAAGAACCGCCGAAATAAAAAGTAGCAGCCGGGGAAATGGTCTTCCAGAGGATACCGGCTATGAAGTTGGCCGGAAGCAAGGTGAGTCCAATTGCCATGTGGTAAACACCGTAGGCTGTGCCCTTGAGCTCAGAGTCACCTAAAAGGTCGGTCACAAATGCCCTGGAACTCCCTTCGAAAAATCCGTAAAAAATGCCGTAGAGGATGAAAATGAGAATCACATGGAAAGAGCTGGAAATTCTGGTAATGCTGAAATAAGTGATAGAGTAGAGGAGGAATGCCACCAGTAGGGTCGCTCTTCTGCCTATCCTGTCTGACAGAATGCCCACCGGAGTTGAGATTGAAGCGTAAACGATGTTAAAAAGCATGTAGAGGAGCATGATTGAACGCACGGAAATACCTCGCTCTTTCACCATCAAGAGAATAAAGGTGTCTGAGGAGTTGCCAAGCGAGAAAATCACCATGACAACAAGGAAAAGCCAGAAGGAAAGCGGCAACATTGAGTAGTTTTTGAATATATTTTGCCGCACAGATTTCACCACTCGTGGTTTTTCTCTCACTTTGATAAGAACAAATACTGCAAGTGCACCGGGGACGATGGAGAAGAGGAAAATGAAGCGGTAGGTAAGCTTTGTCCCCCAGTGAGGAACAAGTAGACTTAGAAGCAGGAATGCAGTGAGCGGGCCTGCAACCGCTCCGAGGGTGTCCATTGTTCTGTGAAAACCGAAGGCCTGCCCTCTCTGGTCATCTGGAACTGACTCGGAAATTAAAGCATCCCGTGGTGAGGTTCTTATCCCCTTCCCCATTCTATCTGCAAATCGTGCGACCAGAACATGCTGCCAGACACTTGCTATGCCGGTAAAGGGCTTGGCAATAGCTGAAAGCGAGTAGCCAGCTATAACAAGGGGCTTACGCTTTGAATATCTATCGGAGAGGGCACCTGAAAAGGCTTTCAGGATGCTCGCAGTCGCCTCTGCTATGCCCTCGATTATCCCCAGAACTTCTGCTCCTACACCTAAAACAGCGGTGAGGAAGGCCGGTATCAGGGGATAAATCATCTCGGTGGAGAAGTCCGTAAAGAAACTCACCCAACCGAGATAGACGATATTTTTAGGCAGTTTTCGCATTCAAGTACTCAGATTCTCTCGGCCACAGCCCTCGCCACATCAAGGGTCGAGGAGTTCCCTCCCATGTCGTAAGTTTTTACTTTTCCTTCCGCTATAACTTCAGATATCGCGTTCTCCAATCTCTTTGCCTTCTCGTGCTCGCCAAGCCAGTCGAGCATAAGTTTTACAGCAAGAAGCATGGCCATCGGGTTGACCTTGTATTGGCCTGCATATTTGGGTGCAGAACCGTGGGTTGGCTCAAAAACGGCAAAATTATCTCCAATATTCCCGCTGGATGCAAAGCCGAGTCCACCCACAAGCTGTGCCGCAAGATCTGAGATGATGTCACCAAAGAGATTTTCGGCCACAAGCACATCGTAGTCCTGCGGATTCTTTACAAGCCACATCGCCATGGCATCCACATTAGCCTCTCTGTATTCAATTTCCGGGTACTCCTTAGCGATCTCACGGGCAATTCTCAGCATAAGGCCACCGGTTTCCCTTAAAACGTTGGGCTTTTCTACAAGAGTAACAGACTTACGGTTGTGCTTTTTCGCGTACTCAAAGGCCGCTTTTACAATTCTGTAGCATCCCTTCCTCGTCATTATCCTCGTGGATATGGCAATTTCGTCATTTGGAACGTTGGCAAATCTCTTCATCTTGGGGCTGTATTTCAAAAGGACATCC
This sequence comes from Caldifarciminota bacterium, assembly GCA_026991055.1. GTDB lineage: Bacteria > Hydrothermota > Hydrothermia > B15-G9 > WFZT01 > WFZT01. The sequence goes on from JALXCE010000218.1 coordinate 13,198, forward strand.
TTTACCTCCTGAGGAAGTGGATGGAATTCCACGCCAGCGTACATTCCTTCTGTATTTTCACGGAAAATTACAAGGTCAATGTCATCCCTGTAGTTTAGAGGGTTCCCCTTAAACGCTTTCGCAGGTCTTAAATTGACATAAAGGTCAAACTCCTGTCTGAGTCTGACAATAGGACTGAAGTATTCATACCCCTTACCCTGAAGCTCAGGGGCAAGCTCTTTTTGTGCCTCCTCTTTGGGCTTTGAGGTGATAGCGCCAAAGAGTGCACATGTGGAGTTTCTCAAAAGCTCAAGGGTTCTATCAGGTAAAGGATTTCCCTCTTTTTTCCAGAATTCCCAGCCAATATCTCCGTAAACGTACTCGGCATCAAGATTTATTTTTTGAAGCACAATTTCTGCTGCATCCATGACATCTTTCCCAATTCCATCTCCAGGCAATAGTGCGATTCTGTACTTGGCCATAGGAGGTCCTCCTTTTTAGCAAATTATTTACCAAATTCCAGGTCTTGACAACCGCATTGAGCCATCATATTAATTACAGAAAATCAATGGAGGTGTTTCCATGCCAAAGCTGAAAACTTACTTTTTGCTGACGCTTTTAACAATCCTCTTCATCTGGCTCGGTGACCTGCTGGGTGGAAGGAGTGGAATGCTTATTGCCCTGATTTTCGCCGGGGTAATGAATTTTGCGTCGTACTGGTGGAGTGACAAAATCGTGCTTGCTATGTATAGGGCAAAGGAGGTCAGTCCAAGAGAAGCACCAAGGCTGCACGCCATTGTAGAAGAGCTCGCGCACGCTGCAGGAATTCCAAAGCCCAGAGTTTACATAATCCCCACTGACCATCCAAACGCCTTTGCCACCGGTAGAGGGCCCGGACATGCAGCCGTGGCTGTGACAACGGGCATTCTCAAATTACTTGATGAGCGCGAGCTTAGAGGCGTATTATCGCACGAGCTGTCCCATATTAAAAACAGGGACATTCTCATTATGTCTGTAACGGCTACTATTGCTGGAGCGATAACATATCTCGCATACATGGCAAGATGGGCTGCATTCTTTGGTGGTTTCGGAGATGATGACGATAGAGGAGGGAATATACTTGTTGCCCTGCTCATTTCTATCCTCGCACCGATAGCAGCAATGATCATTCAGCTTGCCATCTCAAGGTCAAGGGAGTACCTCGCTGATGCCACAGGAGCCAAAATTTCGAGAGACCCTCTTGCCCTCGCAAGTGCACTCAAAAAGCTTGCTTATGGAGCATCAAGGATACCTTTGCAGTCGGCCAACCCTGCAACGGCCCATCTCTTCATAGTAAATCCTTTCAAAGGTGGTGGCCTCGCAGCACTCTTTTCAACGCATCCACCAATTGAAGACCGCATTAGAAGGCTCGAAGAAATGGCACGTCGGATGGGGGTGGTTTAGTTGCTATTTCTCTTATTAATTTCTCTCTTGAAGCCCCACGTGTATCTTTACATGTCTCCCAGAGATACGGCGAATTTCAACGTTTATCTCATCACATACCTGCGACCTTCAAAATTTATAACCCTGAAAGGGCATGGAACGGCAGAAATCGCAGTGGAGGTTAAGGCAAAGAGGAACGTCATTTACGGTAATTTCTGGTACGTTAAAGTGGACACATCCACCCCATCGCCACTGGTCAAGGTTGATAGCTTCACCGTGCGAAAATTCAAAAACTGGAAAGTCAAGGTAAAAATAGACAACCCCCGCACAGGTGAGGATGTCATAGAGGAAGAATTTAAGAAAAATCTAAAAGATTATTGCGAAGGTGGTTTGTGCTTGAGTGACCCTATACCAGTTCACGGGAATAAACTCTCCAGCCCTATTTATTCTTCGGACACCATCTCGTTTAAGTTTAAGACCATCCCGGAAATTAGCCGTATTGATGCAGTTGTAAAACTCTATCAGGAAGAGAAAGGATTTGACGTGAAGGTAAAGGGGGTGGTGCTCACTCCTGAGATCAAAAGGGTAGAGGATGGTGCATTCATCATATCTTTTATAATGCCTGATACGCTGAGCAGAGGAGAGTATGTGGCAGGATTTGAGGTAAAATTTGATAATCAGAAATCTTTTAAGCGGCGAGCTGTTTTCATTTATCGTAAAGGTGGAAGTGTTCTCGTAGGCAATCTCGACGATTACATTCCAGCCCTGACCTACATTGCCCCATACAGTGAGGTTAAAAAACTGGAGAATGCTCCTCCTTCTGAGAAGATGAAGTTATGGAAGGAGTTCTGGAAGAAACACGATCCTACACCTGGAACTCCGGAAAACGAGCTTGAGGAAGAATTTGTGGAAAGAGTGACATATGCGAATAAACATTTCTCTGTCGGGAAAATGCTTGGCAGCCTCACCGATAGGGGGCACGTTTATATTAAATTAGGACCGCCTGATGAAATAGATACACATCCCTTTGAACTTAATGCAGTTCCATATCAGGTATGGTATTATTATGACCAAAACCTCGTAGTAATTTTTGTTGATAGAGGAGGCTTTGGAGACTATGAACTTTATTACCCAGCTGATCTTTTTGACAGGATTGATTAGCTTTCCACACTCCCCCTCGGTTATAACCAGTAAGGGGCCTGTGAAATTCTATCTCGATACGGCAACTTTTAAAATCACACCCGAGATCGAACGTTTTGAGCTCTACTATCTAATTGACCTATCCACTCTCGACACGAGTGCTGTTAAAAAGCTCTCCTACGACTTCAGGCTCGAAACAGAGGGAAAGAAACCCGTGAAGCAGAAATGGACACAGGAACTTGGAAAGAGGAGAGGCAGAAATTATCTGATTGACCAAATAAGCATTCTGCTCGCGCCTGGAACATACCATCTAAAATTCACCATAACTGATTTGAATAACAACAATAAGGGAAAAGTTGACACCACGGTTGTTATCAAGGCCGTACCGGATACGTCCCTTGCCGTGTCTGATGTGGAATTCCTCTGGGATGTTAAGAAAGATACAATTCCCAACTTTTTCAAATACGGACTATCGTTCATACCAAACCCGGTAAGAACCTACAGTCCAGAGAAGGACACACTTCTTTACACCTATGAGATATACTCGCCGGAGAGCGCGACCGTTGTTCTAAACAGCCTGATTTTCTCAGAGGATGGCAAGCCGCTTTTAAGGAACAAACCCGAGATAATCAAATTCAGGGGAAAGCACGTGGGAATCGGGGCCATCCTGCTTGAAGGACTGAAAGACGAGGGTAGCTACAATCTTGTACTTGATTTTGCAGATATCACACATAATAGGCACCTTAAGAAAAGCATTCCGTTCTATTACACCTTCGGTGAAAAGCAAATACCCCAACAACTGATGGACTATATTTCTTTTATAGACTACATTGCGACTCCGCAGGAGCTCAAGGAATACAAAAAAATCAAGGATGAGCGTGGCCGCTATCTCTTTCTCAAGAAATTCTGGGCAAAGAGGGACCCAAACCCAAAGACACCGGAAAATGAGTTCCTCGAAGAATTTATAATGCGTGTAAGAGAAGCTGACAGAAAGTACTCTATAGGCAAAACCAAGGGTAGATACACGGATCGAGGAAGGATATTAATAAAATACGGAGAGCCGGATCAAATCAAGAGGATTTCCCTTGAGGGTAAAACGCCGGACAGGGAGGAGTGGTATTATTACTCTCAAAACTGGAAATTCATTTTCGTTGATATTCAGAACAACGGAAACTATGTACTCGTTTACTCCAGTAACAGAGAAGAACCCAGTTTACCAGATTGGAAAAAATATATACCTGAGGAAGAAACTTCCAGCTTTCATCAATGATATCAAGAACCGGTAAAGGCAGGAAGGGAGAGGACGCTGCGGCTGAATTCTTGAAAAAGAAGGGGTACAAACTCATTACTCGAAACTTCCGCTGGCGTGGTGGAGAGATAGACCTCATTTTTGTGAGGAAAAAGACCCTAATTTTTGTTGAAGTGCGAAGCTTTTCAGCGAATAGCATGGGAATAGAACCTATCGAAACTATCGGGCCTTCAAAGGTTGAAAAACTCCTCAAAACTGCCATGGTCTTTGTTGAGGCACATCCCGAATTTCAGGGATACGATTTGAGATTTGACGCAATTGGTGTAAAATTTAACCGAAACGGAGTTGAATTTAATCACATCGAAAACGCCATTAGAAAGGAGTGAAATTATGAGATTAAAAG
>JALXCE010000219.1 GCA_026991055.1 Caldifarciminota bacterium
TGGGAAATGTCAGCTGGCTCAGTCGTTCATGCCCTCAACCTACCTGTTAAAGGTGTCATTATGAGCAGTGTAGGAATTTTCATCCTGCTTGTTGGTAGAACCTTCGTGCCAGAGGCGGGTAGTAGCTTTACTATAGGTGCTATTGCTGCTACACTGAAGATTTTCTCCTTTGGCGGGATTGTTCTATCTCCATTTCTTGCCATACTCATTGAGTCCAGCCTTGCCGAGATTTTTCTTACCCTCACGAGAAGTTCACTGCCCGGTTATATATTTGCAGGTGGGACTGCGGTTATGTGGTCACCTCTGCATAGACTTCTTATACAGGGACTGATTTTTTCAAGTAGAATTTACGAGTTTTACCTTCAGCTATTAAAGCAAGCCTCGCGGTTGTTACACATTCCTGAGTCCCGAGCAATCCTTCTCTTTGTCGCCTATCTCCTGTTTTTATTCATCTTGGGCAGCCTCGTTGGACTGGCTGCTTATTTTATCGGAAGGACCTTAAAAAGGGAGGTTAGATGAGCAAAAAAGGCCTTGTTACGATACTGTTTTTCTCTGTTTTTGTGCTTCAGTACCTTATACACGGCGCTATTTTCTACCTGATTTCTGCGCTCTATCTTCTGCTTGCATACATTCTGGATAAAAGAAGTTTGCGCGTTCTGAGAAAGAAGCATTTCTGGATTTTCGTCGCCATTATTGTGGTTTCTTATCCCCTCGTAATGCCGGGTAAGGACATTTATATCTTCGGAATTCGACTCCTATCAAAAACTTATCTCTTTGTCAGTATAAGGATGGCTGTCATTGGAAGTGTTGTATTTATCTGGATTGCTGTACTTTCTCACACACTATCTCCGCAGGATATTGCAAAATTTTTCAAGCACCTTGGGCTAAAAGGTATCGGTCTTTATCTATCTATAGCTTTCAACCTGATTCCATCCATGGAGGAGAGTATAAAAACCACCTATATGGCGATGCGTCTAAAGGGTGGTCTGGGATTCTCCTTTTTAAGGTGGAAACTCTTTGCCATCACAGTTTTGAGAAATGTCATACTGATGGCGGAGAATCTGAGCATCGCTCTTGCTCTGGAGGGTATAGAAGATGATCTGGATCATAACGGGTGATAAAAGAAGCGGGAAAACGACTCTTCTGCAGCAGCTTGTTGATAAGCTGGGCAGTAATAGGGTCAGAGGTATAGTAGCCCCTTCGGAAGAAAGGGATGGTAATGTGGTTGGGTACGATGCAATTGTTCTGCCGCAGGGAGAAAGGGTCAGGATTGTTTCAAGAAAAGGCATGGGGGAGAAGGTGGGAAGGTTTGTCATGCTGGAGAAGGGGAAGCGTGAAGTCATGAGGATGCTTTCCGGGGAGCGGGAGAATCCCGATCTTTTTGTTTTTGATGAGTTCGGGCCACTTGAGCTAAGGGGCAAAGGACTAAGGAGTATATTTGACGAATTTTTAAAAAATGGGGAGATGGGGGTAGTTGTGGTGAGAAGAAGTTTGCTTTCGGACTTCATCCGCCTGATCAGAGATGAAAAACCGTACAGAATCATCGAGGTAGGAACCGGGAGGGAGCATGAAATGATAAGTGAGGTGGTAAAGATGTTGGGAAGGAGGTCATCATGATTGCATTAATGATAGTGCTATCTTTACTAAAACCTGATACCATACCAACAGTTGATGAGGTAATTGTAAGGGCAAAACGAGAGCCCATTGCAGCTCTCTCAGGTGTGAAGGTGATAACGGATACAACGCTCAAACGTGCCAAATCTCCCGATAAAATCCTGAAAAATTTTGCGGGGCTTTATGTCTCTTACAGTGGAAAAATGGGTGCTGATCTCATGATTCATGGTTTTGATACACGTGAGATTTCCATCCTTGTTGACGGTATCCCTGTAAGCCTCCCCTACGATGGAACCTTTGACATCTCGCAGTTGCCGGTCTCCGACCTCTCAGCGGTCAAGATATACAAGGGTGTTGGAGCTGACCTATTCGGACCAAATGCCATGGGAGGAGCAGTTAACTTTGTCACATTATCCCCTTTCAGTGGAGTGAAGACCGTGAGTTTTGGTGTTGGGAGAAATTTAGATAAATTTGCCAGCCTGACATATTCTTTTGTTGGTAGCAAAATCGGAGTACTGCTATCTGCAGGATACGCAAGGTCTGATGGATTCTACCTTTCAAGCAAATTTTCACCAGCTGAGAATGAAGATGGTGGTGTAAGGGATAACTCATGGTACAAAAAGGGCCACCTTCGGCTAAAGATTGGCTATAACTCAGGCAGGCTTGGCAATTTTTATGTGAATGCGGGGTTTATCAACAACTCAAGAGGTGTACCGACGAGGACCTTCGGCCGTCCAAGATACTGGAAGTTTCCCATATGGCAGGAAAAACTTCTGAAATTCTCCCATGAATACATTGGAGAAAGGCTAATGGTCCGGTCAAACCTTTATTACAACGGCTTTTACAATGTACTCAAAGCCTATAGAGACCCGGATTTCGCCATGCTAAAATGGTCAAGCACCTACGATGACTACACCATCGGAACTAATTTTTATGTCGATTCCAGGAATTTGTCCATGGCTGCGGGACTAAAAAAGGACGTGCACCGTGAGCGTGGAGATTCCAATGAACCGTGGAATGAGGTTAAAGGTTTAAACGGCTCCCTTGGTCTGAATGCCCAGACTCCATTCCATGGTGTAACTTTTGCCTATGGAACCAGTGTCAATTTTCTTAAAACTTATGCGGAGGAAAGTAGAACCCTAACAGCAATTAATCCTTCTTTTGGCATCACAGGAGAGCTTTCGAGCATGATATGGAAGTTTTCAGTAGCCATTCGCTCCCGTTTTCCCACACTCAAAGAGCTTTATTCGAGTAGAATGGGCAGATACTACCCTAATCCCGACCTTCATGCAGAAAGGTCTCTAAATCTAAGTCTGGGATTTTCTAAAAAAATCGCGAATTTTACCACTGAACTCAATTTCTTCGACTCAGAGCTGAAGGATATGATTAACAGGGTTAAAGTGGATAGCCTGTATCAGATGCAGAACATAAATCGTGCGAGATATAGAGGAGCTGAGCTCTCAGCGAAGAATGGATTTATCAATCTTGAATACACATTTATGCGCGCAAGGAATCTTTCCACTGACAGGAAGTTTGATGAATTAGAATACAGACCTGAGCACAAGCTGAATCTCGGGGTGAGTATTCCATTTGTTTATGGCGTAAAGCTCCAGAGTGAGCTGGATTTTGTGGGCAAGAGATACTACATTGACGGGGATTCCCTGAAAACGCTCTCATCATATACCGTTTTCAATCTTTCTCTCTCAAGGTCTATTGGAAGGGCAAAACTCGATTTCTATGTTGATAATCTGTTTGATGCCAACTACGAAAGTGAAGCGGGCTATCCCATGCCTGGCAGGTATTACAGGTTCAATATAACTGTCAATTTGGATTAAAATATAGGGGGTGGCTCTCCCGCTAAGCGGGAGAGCCACCCCCTAACAAAATGAAAGCAATCGTCGCATTTGAAGATGGCTCATACTATATCGGACGCGCGTTTGGCTCATACACCGATGCGCGGGGGGAGATAGTTTTCAATACCTCAATGAGTGGCTATCAGGAGATACTTACCGACCCCTCTTACAAAGGACAGGTGGTCTTAATGACGTATCCCCTGATTGGAAACTACGGGATAAATGAAGATGATCTCGAATCCAGAAGGCCCTGGGTTGAAGGATTTATCGTAAAAGAACTCTCAAAGCATTATTCGAACTACCGAGCCACAGGAGACCTTTCCAGCTTTCTCAACACCTATGGAATTCCAGGGGTTGAAGGTGTGGACACCAGAGCAATAACAAAGCGCATCAGGGAGAAGGGAAGCATGCGTGTCTATATCACCACAAAGGATATTTCTCCTGAAAAGGCTGTGGAAGTGGCACGGGAAATTCCGGATATTAAGGGCAGGGACCTCGTGAAGCAGGTTACAACGCAGGAACCCTATCTCTTTCGGGAAGGTGTGTGGAACGGCAAAACTTACGAAAAGCCCACACGCTGGAAATACCGGGTGGTTGTTTATGACTTTGGTGTGAAGAAAAACATCCTGAGAATAATGAATTCTCTTGGAATTGAGACCTTTGTGGTGCCTGCCGGTACTCCGTGGCAGGACGTGCTTGAGATGAAACCGCACGGTGTATTCCTTTCCAACGGTCCGGGAGACCCGGAGCCCCTCAAATATGCCATCGAAAATGTTCGAAATCTAATAGGAAAACTACCGATTTTCGGAATCTGTCTTGGTCATCAGATCCTGTCTCTTGCCCTCGGAGGTAAGAGCTACAAGATGAAATTTGGTCATAGAGGTGCAAACCATCCTGTTAAGAATCTCGAGACCGGGCATGTGGAAATTACTGCCCAGAATCATAGCTTTGCCATTGATATAAAAAGCATGGAGGGACTCGCTGAAATCACTCACATAAATCTAAACGATGGTACCCTTGAAGGTATAAAAGACAAAGAACGTAAATTCTTTACTGTTCAATACCACCCGGAAGATTCACCCGGGCCTCATGATTCTCTATATCTTTTTCGGGAATTCTACAACCTGATCGAATCTACTTTTTGAGATGGTCTTTGACTGTTCTTGCGAGCTTTTCAAACTCCTCAAGGGAGAGGGTCTCACCGCGTCTGTCCAGTGAAATCCCTGATTCACTCTCAATTTTGTCAAATTCAAGCTTCCCAAAATTGTTTTTCAAAACAGTCTTTAGTTTCTTCCTTCTTCCACCAAATGAGAATCTGATCAGCTTTTCAAGGAATTTTGGGTCACTCACCTCAATTGGAGGTTTCTCCCGTACCCTCATTTTCACAAAGGCCGAATCAACCTTTGGTATGGGTCTGAAACAGGTTTTAGGTATGTTGAAAAGAACCTCAATGTCGAAAAACATGGTAAGGTAGAGAGTTAGAGAGCCATACTCGCTCGTGTCAGGAGGTGCCACCAATCTCCTCGCCACCTCTTTCTGGATGGTAAGATAAATTTCGGAGAAAAGCTTCCTCTCCTTGATGAGCTTTTCAAGGATGGGGGTGGTGATGTAATAAGGGATATTGGAAACAACTTTGAGCGGAGCAGGAATCCCATGTTCTTTTAGCTTTTCCTTGAGATCAGCCCTCAGGAAATCCTCTTCCACAAGAATCAGCCTATCACCAAGGAGTAAACCGTAGCTCTTTTTAAGCTCAGAGACCAGCTTCGGGTCAATTTCAAAGGCGATTACATTGGCACCGCGCATCAATAGAAACTCTGTGAGTGCCCCCCGTC
>JALXCE010000220.1 GCA_026991055.1 Caldifarciminota bacterium
ACCCAGTTGTTTCGCAAATTTGAATATAAAGAATGAACTTCCGAATAGGCTCCATGCCCCCTTGAGCTCGTTCGAAAATGTAGCCCCCTTCCATCCTCCCCCACGCACGAAGTGCGTGGGGGAGGATGGAAGGGGGGGGAATTCCTCTTAAAATTCCAAATAATTGAAATTTTTCAAATACGTTTATCTGCCCTTGACTAAAATCACACCCCTAAAACCTCAAAAGTGCTCCTATGTGTCCAACAGACTCGAGAAGCGATTTATCAATCACATGCTCTACACCTGCCCCCTGTTCAATGGTCTCCTCAATAGCATCGTCAACGATATCTGGCACCTTTACTGTCTTTGCCCCACACACAGGGCACGTTTCTTCCTCAGTACCAAGGAATCCGCACTTCGGACACCTTACACCTTCAACCTCGTATCCCTCTTCCACGATCAATGTTTGAACCTGATTATGCATAAGGGCATCCAGGGTATTTTTCAGACCAGCTACAGCCAGCTTACCTTCTTTTAGTCTCTCTTTTAGTTCCTCCACAATTTTCCTCTCCTCCTCGCGCTCATACTCTTGCTCTACTTTTCTCGCCCTATCCAGAATAGTTTCGATTTTATCTGTGGGCCGCGCGTCAATTGTACCTGCCATTTTCTGCCTCAATCTGAAGGGCAGGTAAAGCATCAGCTCATCCTTTACATCAGGAGACGCTCCCAGAATCAGGAGATCAAACTTTTTGGTCTCCATTAGGATGTCAATCATCTCCACGACTCTTAAAAAGTGCTCAGCAATCGCATAATCGTACTTCCTCTTTAACCTTGGAGGAGGAGATTTGAGCCTTGCCTTTTGATTAATATCCACCACCTTCCCTGTATCCACTATCGCTCCCATAAACATTTCGTAAAATCTTGCCTTCTTGTGGTCTACCACGGCAACCAGATATCTCTTGTATTCCTCTAAAAGCAGTGTAAGTGGTTTTATGTAAGGAGAATAGTCGAAAACGACCCTCTCCCTTAAAGCATTGGGCAGGTAGTAGATTTGAAATAACCCTCTTGAATGTGAGGAAAATATCGCCACTCCTTTAATGACGAAAGGTTCAGGGTCTTTAACATCAACTGTTAAAGTTTCCTTCACGTATTTCTCTATCCTATCAAAATCTTTTTTAACCGAATCTTTTTGCTCAGGTGAAAAGCTGGACGACTCCAGCTTCTCAAGGGCCTCTTTTAACATCTTGTTCGTCCTCTCAACGAAATCTCCCCTCTCAGGGATAGTAGAGAGGTAAAAACTCGTGATCAGGTTTTTGCCATCAAAGAACTCTTTTAAGTCCTTAAGCATTTCGAAAGTTATCATCTTTCTCGCCATTTTCCACCTCCTTTGGGGATTTTCTCGATAGAAAAATATGAATCTGTGTCCTAACAGTCAAGATGAGCCGAGTTTGTCCAGGGTTCACAAACAAACTTGACTTAAGTTCGGTCTGTGAGATTCCTTTTAAATCTTGTTAAAAGCAATCTGATCGGAGATTATTCCTTGAAAATCTTATCGAGCACCTCTTTAAAGAGAGGAGCTTTCTCGTCAAGGGCTTGCAGGAAATCTCTATTGGACAATTTACCTTCCCTCAAGAAATTCCTGGCTATTTCCATGAGCTTCTCAATATTTTCTTTGTGCATGGAGAACCTTGCCTCAGCGTAATCCCTTGCCGACCATGTGGTGATCAAAAACTGCCAGTCAGATGCCTGTAATAAAAGTAGCTGTCTCACAAGCAAGCTCCAGAGAAGTTGTGCATCATCGCCGCCTTTGGCTTTGAGCTCATCAAGAATGGGATATATGCGGGATTCCACACTATAAATGTGTTTCCAGGTCCATTCGGTGTTCTCATTTAACCACACCCAGTGAAATCCACCCTCTCCCCATGAACCCTCAGGAAGGGTAACAACCTCTATCGGTGGATATTTTTCAAAATATTCGCTCAAGGTAACGGTTTTAACGTTCCCCCTTGCGTTTAGTTTTTTAATCACCAGGTAAAGCCACTCTGGTCCCTCAAACCACCAGTGTCCAAAAAGCTCTGAATCGTATGGAGAAACAACGATTGGAGGCCTTTCATCCATCTGATTTGAGGCTACAATCCCCTCGACGATCCCAACAAAATGCTCAGATTGCTCTTCAAGAGGGCCCCTTGTCGCCTCAGGGTCATACTCCTCTTTTGCGGCAAGGTCTGCTTTGGAGTCTGTGACTCTCCAGTATTTATGGCCACCGGGGAAGTGTCTCTTGTGAAATTCAAGGTAATTGGGATTTCCGGGGTATCCCCAGTCTCTTGACCACACCTGAAGAGCGGATTCGGGGTCACGGGTGAAAAAACCTACGGGTTTATCCCGGTTAGGTGAGATAGCGTAATAAGGCTTGTACGGTTTTCTTTCCGTCTCTGCGATGATGTTAACTTCTTTTTGAAATTTCTCCCAGAGGGCTTTTAGGCCCTCAAATATGCTGAGATAAGTGCCAATTGCCTTACCTCCTTTTAGAAGATGCTGATCAACGAGGAAGTAATTTATCCCGTACTTGCTATAAAACTCTTCCACTCCGGCTCTATCATACTCGGGATAGTCTCCGACCGGGGGCTTCCATCTATAGGCCGGACGATAGGCGAGCTCAGGTGGCCAGATACCCTCTGGTTTAACGCCGAGATTGTGTAGATACGCCTCTCTCCCCACTCTCACCTGCAGGTCAACAGATTCGTCTTTTAACAGGAGAGGCAGGTATCCATGTGTGGCAGCAGATGTGATGATTTCAATTTGCCCCTCATCCTGAAGTTTTTTAAACAGTCCCAGAATGTCTTCGTTGATTTTTTCGAAATACTCGAGGGTTTGGGAATAGAAGTCTATCCAGAAGCGGGCAACTTTTTCACGCCTTTTAAATCCAGGTTTTGCAAACTCTTTCTGGTCATTTTTTGCAGATTCAATTTTATTTTTGACGTATTCCTTAAAACCGGATTTAAATCTCGGGTCGCGGAGTTGTTCCTGCAGGACAGGGGTTATGCCAATGGTAATGGCTGGTCTAATACCTTCCTCTGTGAGTTTGTTGAGGACTTTGAGGATGGGAATGTAGGTTTCGGCGGTGGCCTCATGGAGCCATTCGGCTCCATGAGGCCACCGCCCATGCCCCACCACATAGGGCAGGTGAGAATGTAATACAAAAGCCAGGTAACCCTTCATCCCCTAATTATAATTCACGTTAATTGTTCTTACTATCAGCGAACCATGATGACCGCTTTCTCCTTCCTTGTCTCTGTGGCGCAATAGATTATGTAAAGACCACTCCCTACTTTCCTTCCCCACATATCTGTTCCATCCCATCTAACAATGTAAATTCCTTTCTCTCCATCAACCAGCTTCCTTACAATTCTGCCCCGGATATCAAACACATAGAGCAATACTTTTTCTCCCGGTCCAGCGTTGAGTTTTATCACGAAATTGCCAGAATCCCTTTTAAAAACCTTACTCGATAAGAGTATCAAACCTCTGGATTCGTGAAAATTTGATATGGAATTTACCCTACCAGGAGTGGCACCGGCAGAGGCTCTTGATGACCCCCAGTTTTCTCTCAAATTTGTCGATACACCGGGAGAAACTCTTTCAAGTGAAATACCGTGTGCGCCGCCCCATGAGGATGAGTATCTAAGCGAATCTACAACATTATTTGCCCCATCAAGGAGAACGACCGATTCGTAGTTGTTATTGAGTGTGGGAAAATCATCAAGCTCGATAAAGTTGGTTACGCCTGGGAATCGCTCAACGAATGCACCAGAATCAGCTGCGAAGACAAAGTATCCATGTGCGTTAAGAGCGATTTGCGGTGCAGGAGCAGATACGCGACCAGATGCGTCTTTTACATGGAATCCGGCAAGCTGTATTTGATAGGCGGTGTTGTTATAAATCTCAACCCATTCGACAGTGTCATCGTACATCACCTCGTTGATCACCACGGGTGAAAGGGAAACGGGTATAAACAGTCTCATGGTATCGTTTGCCGGATTTTCATCATGTTCAATGTGCACGGAAACAAGCAGATTCAAATAAGGCTCTGTAATCTCCGGAGTTGTGAGCTCTACCCCCGTTGAGTCTCCGCGGTCAAGGTGAATAAAAAGAGTCTGTGTGCTTGAAAATCCATCTATAAGAGATACAGTGAAAGAGTCAGCGGGATAGATTCCAAAATTTTTTATCCATACATGAAAATGAAGTTGGACTCCGGAGACTGCTGTGTCATGGGAAACTCTAAAAATACCAAGGTCATACCAGACTGTTAGGGAGTTTCTTTGGCCAGGGGTTGAGCCCGTGGTGTCCCTTGATAATCCCCAATTGGACTCAACATCTTGCGAAAAAGGGTCAATGCGTTCCACGGATATACCGTCAGGTGGATTTATGGGAATAGAGTCCTGGGGATTGGCGGGCGTTCCGTACGTATCCAGAGTATCCCAGGATGGCGATATGAGATACAATGGGTCATTATTTGAAAGACCATTTCCGATGTCGTTATCATTGGTGGTCAGTATGATGGTTCCAGCAGGAATGCTATAAGGTTGTGAAACATCACTTGAATCCAAGTATTCTCTATCCAGAATCAGGGCATAGTCATGAGGTGGGATTTCATAGCAATCAAGAATAACACCGGGGTATAAACTCAGGATAGAAGAATCCGGGAAAAGGGTTAAGGTGTCTATTTCGTCTCCATCTGAGATAAGGAAGTTTAAGAGTGAAACGGCAACCGAGTCCGGATTATATATCTCCACAAATTCGTTTTTGTCACCGGAGGTTGATTCTGGTCCGCGAGGATTGGCCATAACCTCGTTGATAATGGGATGTGACAATAGCAAAAGTAAAACCAGAACCTCCTGCATTCAAAAATTGTAAAAAATTGCGACGACAGTGTCAACAATCAGAGAGCCTGTTCGAAAATTCATATAGGTGGAGTAATAGCAAAAGAGGAATTTCACCCAATAACCACTATTGAGATTGCCATTATGCAACGCAACACTCTTAGGCATCTGCAAATAAAATAACTTCTAATCAATACCCAATAGTTATATGCTATAAACTTCATCCATACAAATTTTATCGCATTCTCCAATTTCCTCGCCCCCTCACACCTACCATACGCATTCTTCACCTTCCCTATTACCTGCTCCACTATGTACCTCTTCTTGTACATCTCCCTCTCCCTCTTGTATGTCTCCATTACCTCTCTCCTTATCGGATGCCTCACCCTGTTCCACACCCCATCCTTTATCGGTACTATCACCTTCGTCC
>JALXCE010000221.1 GCA_026991055.1 Caldifarciminota bacterium
GAAAGATGGAACAACTGGTTTTAAAACTTGCTGAAAAATGGGGGCTCGGGCCCATCGGGACAGAGTATCTCGCGGTGTTGTTTATGGTGCTTGTCGCGACCATCATTGCCGCGGGATTTGCCACCCTTTTTGCCGGTGCAGTTACATGGGTTGAAAGAAGGGTGGCCGGAAGGATACAGTCCCGTATTGGCCCCAATCGTGTAGGTCCCCAAGGAATACTCCAGTGGCTGGCTGATGGACTAAAGGCATTTTTCAAGGAAGACTTCATACCACCTGAGGGAGACCGAACACTTTTCAAAATCTCAGTGTATTTCCCGGTCATTGGTTTCTTTGCTGTATTCGCAGTGCTTCCATTCTCGCAGAAGCTTATTGCGGCTGACCTGAATGTGGGTGTCTTTTATGCATTCTCAGTGACCAGCTTCACCGTGATCGGAATCGTATTTGCTGGCTGGGCGTCGAACAACAAGTGGTCGCTACTTGGTGGAATGAGGTCAGTTGCCCAGATCATCAGCTATGAGGTGCCCATTGCCCTATCTGCGCTCGTTCCAATTATGATAGCTGGTTCCCTTTCGACCCAGTCCATCATCAGCGCTCAGGGTGGGTGGCCCTGGCAGTGGTTTGTATTCCATAACCCATTCGCATTTGTGGCGTTCTTCGTCTTCTTTGTATCCAACTTAGCAGAAGGTAACAGAATACCTTTTGACCTGCCAGAAGGTGAAAGTGAGCTCGTATCCGGTTACTCCACAGAGTACTCAGGATTCAGGTACCTCCTCTTCTATCTCGTGGAATGGGGTAACCTATACGTCATGGCTGCACTTTCAACTCTGCTTTTCTTTGGAGGCTGGAGAATTCCTGGAGTCTCCACAGAACTTATGGCGAGCTCCTGGTGGTATCAGCTCGTTGGACTCGTGGTCTTCTGGATCAAGGCATTTACCTTTGTCTTCATCATCATCCAGATCAGGTGGACGCTTCCAAGGGTCAGGATTGACCAGTTTATGAATATGGCATGGAAATACATGATTCCCTTCGCGTTTGTGACGTTTTTAGGTACGGGTATCTGGCTCATGTTCCCAAGATGGTTTGAAATTCTCACACAGTGGGTGCTTTTCCTCATCGGACTCGGGATTCTCGGCATATTCTTCTGGAGAGTCAAGTACACACTGGATTACATAAAGGCGAAGGTTGACCTCAAATTCTTCATCTAAAGGAGAGAGCTATGGGAGTGAAAGAATATTTCTTCAACGTTAAAAACACTGCGGTAACCATTTTTGAAGGGATGACCGTTACCTTCTCGCACCTTCTGAGGAGGCCCATTACGGTTCAATATCCTGACAGGACACCTGAACCAATTGAAAATTACATTGAGGATAGGTTCAGGGGTATCCTGGAGGTTGACCTTCAAAGCTGTATAGGATGTCTCCTCTGCATGAAGGCGTGTCCGCTCAACTGCATCTACATTGAGGTTGACCGTGATCCGGAGCTTGGACGTGTGATGACCCAGTTTGATATTGATGAAGGTAAGTGCATGTACTGTGGTCTCTGTACTGAGGCGTGTCCCACCAAGACCCTTCGTCATACCAAGGAATTTGAGCTTTCTACCGACACACCTGATGAGATGGTTCTTAGATTTATTGAGCCCGGCGAGAAGGTGCCGTTTTACAAGCCTCAGAAAGGAGTTGAGCCACCGAGAAGACCTCTTGGTGAGATTCTCCGAACGGAGACATTCCCGAAACTGAAGAAAAATCTCGAATACAAAGAGAAAGGGCTCGAGCTTATCAGGAAGAGAATTGAGCACTGGGAAGACCGGGAGAAATTGATCGAATTTGCAAAATATTTGAAGAAGAAAGCAGGAAGTGGAGACACGAAGGCATTAACGGACGTTTTAATTGAAATCATTGGAGATGCCGATTTTTCTCATCAGGGATACAATTTTCCCAAGGAGCTTGCGGCTGCCCTCGCATCAGGTAAGGAGAGGGTAGAGCTCCTTGACCCCATGGGCTGGGGTTCGAAATACCTGATTCTGGACATCAAGCTTGCCCTGAGAATCGCTCGTAGGCAGAGCGTGAACGACCTTGTGGGCTTTGACCTGGATTCGATACTGAAGGATGTGGAGCCTGAGCCACCGAAGCCCGCGGCACCAAAGAGACCTGCGGCGCGGCCTGCACCGAAAAAGCCGACAGCCGAGGCGAAGAAACCGGCTGAAGAAAAGAAAGAGGAGAAGCCATCGTCTGAGGAAAAGCCCGGGGAGGATAAGAAATGACGGAAATTTTGAAGCCATCGGTATGGATTTTTATCATTTTCGCGCTGCTTGCCGTGATACCGGCATTCGTGGTGGCGTTTTCAAAGAATATCGTCCACAGCGTGATCTCGCTTTTCCTTTCACTTGTGAGTGTTGCAGTGCTTTACGGTTATCTTGGAGCTGACTTCGTGGCAGTTGTTCAGATTCTGATTTATGTGGGCGGTGTCGTGGTCCTGTACCTCTTCGGTATAATGATGACCCGAGAAATCAAGCTGGACGTGAATATCTCAAATGCTCCCATTGGGCTGGGCTGGGGAATACTTTTTGGAGCTGTATTCTTCGGACTGGTCTGGGCTGCCATATCAAAGGTCAACTGGCCTACTGCACGGATTTCTGGAACTCCCACAACTTCACCCATTGGAAATGCCTTTCTTTCAAAATACCTGCTGCCCTTTGAGATTGTGACTGTTCTACTCACGGTGGTCTTAATAGGTGCAGTAATCATCGCAAGAAAGGAGATTAAGAAATGATTGGCATTAAAGCGTTTTTGCTGGTTTCAACTTTGCTTTTGACCGCTGGATTGATAACGGTGATGACAAGAAAAAATGCTATCGGAATTCTTATGGGAGTGGAATTGATACTGAACTCGGCTGGTCTGAACTTCATAATGTTTTCTCGCTATGTGCATGGAAATGTTTCCGGAATGATTTTCACCATCTTTATTATCGCGCTTGCGGCTGCTGAAGTGGCAATTGCCCTTGCCATTGTTCTCGCAATTTACAACATGGTAGGCCACATTCAGGCAGACAAATTAACCAACCTAAAGGAGTAGAGTGATGGAACAAGCAATTGTTCATAAGGCTGGATTCATTTTCTTGATTCCACTGTTTCCTTTGATTGGTGCAGCTATAAACGGAATTCTTGGGTACTGGATTTTCAAGAAATACGGAGAAAAAGGTATTCATACCATTGCCGTAACAGCGGTTGTTCTCTCCTTTCTCGTTACGTTCTATGGCTACCTGAAACTGCTTGCATTGCCCCCGGAGTCGAGGAAGCTCATTGATCCACTTTACACATGGCTTGCTGCAGGACCGTTTAAGGCTCAGATGGCTTTCTGGTTTGACCAGTTGTCCGCGGTAATGGCGCTCACTGTAACCTTTGTTGGCTCCCTCATTCACATCTACTCCATAGGCTACATGCACAAAGACAAGAGCTACTGGCGTTACTTCGCATATCTCAATCTGTTTATGTTCTCCATGCTGACACTTGTTCTAGCTAATAATGCCGTTCTCATGTTTGTAGGATGGGAAGGTGTGGGGCTCTGCTCTTACCTCTTGATTGGCTTCTGGTTTACTGACCGTGAGAAGGCCGTTGCCGGTATGAAGGCGTTTATCACCAATAGAGTCGGTGACTTTGCATTTATCGCTGGACTTGCCATCCTTTTCTGGTCCATGACAGGGAATTGGGTACCTGGCGATGGGTTGAAGAGCATCTCACAGGCATTTGGAACGCTGAACTTTGCCAAGCTTGCTGAGCATGTGGCAATTCTGAAAACCAGACATCTATGGGGCCTGGACATCCCGACTCTGGTCGGAATTCTCTTCTTCATAGGTGCAACGGGTAAATCCGCTCAGATACCTCTGTATGTCTGGCTGCCAGATGCAATGGCTGGTCCTACTCCGGTTTCTGCATTAATCCATGCTGCCACAATGGTAACTGCCGGTGTTTACATGATTGCCCGTCTCAATTTCCTTTATGCTCTTGCTCCCATTGCCCTCACCATTGTGTCAGGAATAGGGGCTCTAACTGCCTTATTTGCCGCTACAATAGCAATTACACAGTTTGACATTAAGAAGGTACTGGCCTATTCCACAATCTCCCAGCTTGGCTACATGTTTATCGGTGTAGGTGTGGGGGCATTCCATGCTGGAATTTTCCACCTCATGACCCACGCCTTCTTCAAGGCACTTCTGTTTCTTGGAGCGGGAAGTATCATTCATGCAATGTCGGGTGAGCAGGATATGAGAAAGATGGGCGGACTAAAGGACAAGATGCCCTATACTTACTGGACTTTCCTGATTGCGACTCTGGCGATTTCAGGAATACCTCCCTTCTCTGGATTCTTCTCCAAGGATGAAATTCTTTACAAGGCATTTACTCATGAGAATCCCGTGATAAGGAGCTGGCCTGTTATTGTGTGGGCAATTGGGGCATTTACGGCGTTCCTTACAGCATTTTATATGTTCAGGCTGTTCTACTACACATTCAGTGGGGAGAACAGGGCACCTGAGGAGATCAAGCATCATATTCATGAATCTCCGAAGGTGATGACCATCCCGCTTATGGTTCTTGCCTTTTTCGCAGCAGTTATCGGATTTGTCGGAATGCCCGAATCCTGGGGTGTGCCAAACTTCTTTGAGAGATTTTTAGAACCAGTATTTGCGCATTCCTGGCAAATTCTGCACTTCAAGGAGTATGGAGTGGGTGTGGAGCTTTTGATGATGGCAATTTCTATCGTGCTTGCACTCTCAGGATGGGGCCTTGCTTACGCATTCTACAAGGACCTGAGGAGCGAGTATCCGAAGCTCATTGCACAGAAGTTCAAGGCTATCTATACGCTACTTTACAACAAGTACTACGTGGACGAAATCTATCAGCTCTTGATTATTGACAACGTGGTAAGACTTTCGAAGCTCATCTATCTCTTTGACAAATATGTGATTGATGGAATTGTGAATCTTGTTGCCTGGCTTACCAAATTCGCTGCCTTCCTCACCGGCCTGTTCGACTTCCACATCATAGACGGAATAGTGAACGGAGTTGCGCATCTTATGGGCTGGATTGGTAAGCAGGTTCAGAAAATACAGACAGGGAAAATTGAGCAATATATTTATGGGATTTTAACAGGCATTTTTGTGCTTTTTGTAATCAAATTACTCATATAAATCTGGAGGTTAGAGGAAATGGCTCATGCTCTTAGCTGGATGATATTTACACCATTGATTGGGATGG
>JALXCE010000222.1 GCA_026991055.1 Caldifarciminota bacterium
GCCATAATGAATGCTGCAGCTCCCATTACAGGTGGCATAAGCTGACCATTAGTGGACGTGGCAACCTCGACCGCTCCCGCTGTCTCTGGCTCAAATCCTACCTTTTTCATGAGAGGAATCGTGAATGTACCTGTTGTCACCACGTTCGCAATTGAACTACCGGAGACCATTCCCATGAGAGCACTTGAAACCACGGCTGCCTTTGCAGGACCTCCACGATACTTTCCAAGAAGAGCAAATGCGAGTTTAATGAAGTATTCACCAGCTCCGGCTTTATCGAGTAACGAACCGAAGAGTACAAACAGGAAGACGAAGGTAGCGGATACTCCAACCGGTATTCCAAGAATACCCTGCATGGTCATGTACTGATGGTTGATTATCCTCTTTATGCTGTACCCCTTATGAGCAAGGATTCCCGGCATGTATGGGCCAAAGTAGGCGTACAGTAGAAACGCTATTGCGATTATTGGAAGGGCGGGTCCAATGGACCTTCTTGTAGCCTCGAGCACGAGAAGTATAAAAAGGCCTCCCATTATGAGGTCCATCGTGTTGGGTGCTCCCACCCTGAATGTTAGCTGGTTGTAAAACAGGATGTGATAGAATGCTGTAAAAGCTGCAAGCAACCCAAGGAGAAGGTCATACCAGGGAATTCTATCCCGTGGTGACCTTTTACCAAATGGGTAGACGATAAAGGCGAGGAACAGTGCAAAGGTCAAGTGAACCGACCTTTGCTTCATCGCCGTTAAAAGGCCGGCTCCACCAGTGTATAGGTGGAATAAGGACATAGAAACGGCAACGATAAAGATTAGATAGCGTCCCCACCCCCGCGGTTGACGTGGGCCTAAGTCTGCCTCTCTCGCCAACTGCTCAGCATCCACTGTCTTTTTCCTAAACCTGTCAAGAAGCCCCATAAGTTGGTACCTCCCTTGTAAAAATTTGCCTTATATTAAAGGAAACTATGCGGGAATTTCCAGCACTGCGACCCGGGGTCGAAATATTAATTTGTAAAATAATTGCTCATTATCGAAAGTCACGGTTTACACGTGGAATAAAATGTGCAAGCAAAATAGAGTTGCCCTGAAAATTCCTGCCAAATTTTTTGGGGCTTATCCGTATGACCTGAAAAATGGGGAGCAATTACGTCTTCTGGGTTACAGTAAGCTTGTTCGAAAATGTAGCCCCCACCTCCACGCACGTAGTGCGTGGAGGAATTCTTCTTAAAATTCCAAATAAATTGAAATTTTTCGAACACGCCTGGCTACAATTAAAAAGGCCTTTGCTAATCCATCATCGAGTCGTCTCTCATTCTCCCCAGATTTTTGCGATTTTTTTGTGAACCGGGGGTAAGGATGAGCCCTCTGGTGGCAGGGATGAGGCCTCAGGCTTGTCAGTTAGGGCAATCACCGTGGCAAGGGTATAGTTAAACGTATCATAGATTTCACCTGTTATGAGGATTTCCTCCTTCAAAAGCCTCTCAAGAGGGGCATCGTCAAACCTGTCCATAAACTCGATAGTTGTCAAAAATTCCATTCTTCTAAATGTGGGGAAAAGTGTCGCTTTGCGGGCCTTCAAATTTTCATAAATCTCTGAGGCAAACTCACGTATTCGCTCGTTACGGGCTTTTTCGACCGCATATTTTGCAACAGACTCGATATCCTTCATCTCAAATTCGATCTCATTTGATGCCGCAAGAATGGTGAGGAATGCCACAATATCCTGATTGTCAGAAGTGAGGCTATAAAACTCAGGTGAGTTGAGTTTATTGTAAATCTTCATGAATTCTTCAAACTCGAGCTCATTGCCAGTCTCTTTAAAAAGCCTGTAAACAGCCTCTGCCCGCGCAAGATCAATGGATTGATGGTTTCTTCCACGTGCTCCTATGAATGTTTTGTCAATGTCAAGGATAACGGCAGTTTTTTCGTTAATTTCGAATCCCCTTTTCTTTAGAAAATTCGGTAACTCGCGGATAAATGACCATTTGTTTGAAAATAAAATGCCATCTTCCTCCTTGAGCTCGAATTCATCCTCATTTTGCCTTGTAATGACGGCTACAACCTCATATTCACCAAGTGCCATCAGGTTTTTTGCAAATGTTCGGTCGTTCAGCAGAGTGTCACCGAGGAAGAGCACTCGATCAAAATCCCCAAGAAGATTGAGATAGCACGATATAACCTGAGGATATTCCGGGTCCTTTTTCCTTGGAACATGGTCTAAATTGAGTCTGTAGAGAACAACATCGATGGGAACAAGCTCGGGATTTTGTGGATTTAGCTCCCTGAAAAAGATGTTATCACCTATGACATCTGACATACTGCCCTTTTTCATAGTACTCCAATTTTAAAGGCAAGCTCCGCATTAAGGATACTGCCTCCGGCTGCGCCTCTGATGGTGTTGTGGGAAACAAGCGTAAACGTAATGCCCATTATATCGGCCTCTCTGATATTTCCAACCGTTACGGACATACCACCTCCATTCATCCTCTCAAAGAAAGGCTGGGGGCTAAACTGGTCTCTCCTGACCACGATAGGATTGGCCGGAGCTGTGGGTAAATTCATCTCCTGTGGCACTCCGCTGAATTTTTCGAAAACCTCCACTACTGCCTCAGCTGAAGCGGGTTTTTCTGTTTGAACAAATACGACCTCGGTGTGGCCGTCTCGGACAGGCACCCTTGTGCACCTGGCATCAATGGTGAAATCTGCTGGCTCAATTTTCCCGTCCTTGAGTTTTCCGAGAATCTTTCTGCTCTCACGTCGCACCTTTGCCTCCTCGTTCTTGATATGAGGGATGAGGTTATCAACAATTGAGAGCGAGGGGACCCCCGGGAAGCCAGCTCCTGAAAGTGCCTGCATGGAAACAACTATAACACTTTTTAGGCCAAAGGCAGCCTGAATAGCTTTTAGAGGGATTACAAGACCGGCAGTAGTGCAGTTGGGATTTGCAACTATAAAACCCTTGGGACTAAGAATTTTGAGGTGGTCTGGATTTACTTCGGGAACGATTATGGGGACATTGTCATCCATTCTGTGGGCACTGGCATTGGTGAAAACAAATTTCCCCTGATTTTTTAATAATGTCTCGTAGTCCATTGCGACATCTGCAGGTAGTGCTGAAAAAACCACCTGACTTTCCACAGGCTCGTCAATGGATTTGACCTTCATGTCTTTGACAAACTCGGGCATGGGAACTTCAAGTACCCAGTTTACGGCCTCGGAGTACGTTTTCCCTGCTGATCTGCCTGATGCAAAGAGCTCCACAAGCTCAAAGAATGGATGCCCATCTAAAAGAGAAACAAATCTCTGCCCCACAGGGCCTGTGGCTCCTACCAATGCAACCTTCATGCTCCCTCCACAAGGTTTCTGTGCAGGGCTTTTACGGCCCTTTCCACTTCATTCCCATCAACCACGAAGGAAATGTTGTACTCTGATGAACCCTGGGCAATGGCGATGACATTTACCCCATTAGTACCGGTTATGGTAAAAATCTTACCTGCAATTCCCGGAGTTCCCCTCATACCTGCTCCGACAACGGATATAATGGCCACGTCATCAATTCTCTCAATGCCTTCAATATCCCTGTGAATTATTTCCAGCTCAAATTCTGCTTTGAGTGAATCAACTAAATTTTGTGCTTCGTCCTTTTTTACCACAAAACAAATATTTTGCTCCGATGAAGACTGGGAGATCATCAGTATGTTGGCTCCCTTTTGCCAGACCGTTTTAAACACACGGGCTGCAATGCCGGGAACACCCAACATCCCACGTCCTGTCACATTTAAAAGTGCGAGATTTTTGATGTATGTGATGGATTTGATTACATCCTTCTCTTCCCGCGCCTCCCTGGTGATTAGGGTGCCGGGGAATGAGGGGTTAAAGGTATTCAAAATCCTTACAGGTATTCCCTTCTCCATCACGGGAAGGAGTGAGCGAGGATGCATGACCTTTGCACCGTAGTATGAGAGCTCAGCGACTTCCACGTATGAAATCCTTTCAAGTGAGCGGGCATTTTCCACAATTCTCGGGTCTGCGGACATAACACCATCGACATCGGTCCATATCCAGACCTCCTCCGCATCGAGGAGATTGCCCAGGAATGTGGCTGTGAGGTCGCTGCCCCCACGACCGAGTGTGGTGGTTATTCCATCCTTTGTTTTTCCTATAAAGCCTGTGATTATAGGTGTGAATCCCTCACTCAGCGCTGGAGCGACCACGCGCTCAAATTCCCTCTTTGATTCATCATAAATAGGGGTTGCATTCCCAAAATTTCCCGTTGTTACGATAAAAGTGTCTGCATCAAAAAATTTTGCCTTCGTCCCCCTTTTGTTTAAATAGGCTGAAAAGATACGCACGAGCATCTTTTCACCGAATGATGAGATGGCATCGAGGGCACGGGGAGTAACCTCTCCAAGCACCTCGATCGAGTGCCAGATATTGAGGAGTGCATCGAGGAATCTGTCTATTTCCCCGGACAATTCTTCGCTCCCTCCCAGTAGAGCCCTGATTGTGTCGTGGTGTTTTCTCGCAATGTCACCATGCACCCTTTCGTATTCGCTTCTTTGCCCCTTTTCAGCAAATCTGGTTCCCTTTATCAGCATGTCTGTGACTCCGGACATGGCAGAGAGGACCACAAGGGGTTTCCTGTTGAGATTACTTTCAACGATATCTGCCACCCTCTCCAGCATCCGGGGAGTTCCAACTGATGTTCCACCAAATTTCATGACGATCATTGGATAACCTCCCTCAATCTGGATTTGATCTCATCGAGCTCTGGATTGACCTTGATAATCTGGTCCTTGAATCTCTCGAATCCCTCAATTTCGTTTGTGTGAATGCGTTTGACGATATCCGGGTCCTTTAAGAGATTCCCGGTGAGCACAAGGACAACTTTTTCATGGGGCTTAATTATTCCCGACTTTTCAAGCTTTCTTAGACCTGCGAGGGTAGCGGCAGATGCAGGCTCAACTCCGATTCCTGCCGAGTCAAGCGAAACTTTCGCTTCAAGAATCTCCCTGTCGCTCACACTTTCCACCACACCATTTGTGAAGATTATGCTGTTTTTTGCCTTCTCAAAATTAACGGGGTTGCCGATTCGGATGGCAGTTGCCACTGTTTTGGCCTTCATGGGCTCAAATGATTTGAAGCCATTTTTGAAACTTTTGTAGAATGGAGATGCTCCCTCTGCCTGAATTGTGGCAATTCTTGGGACTTTTTCGATAATTCCTGCCATTTTTAGCTCTCTTAGTGCCTTCCCGAATGCAGAAGTATTCCCGAGGTTGCCACCGGGGACGATGATCCAGTCCGGTGGTTCCCAGTCGAGCTGAGAGAGCATGTCAATAACAATGGTTTTTTGCCCCTCGAGCCTCACGGGATTGAGGGAATTTAAAAGGTAAATCCCCATGTCCCGTGAAATTTCCACCACGATTCTCATTGCATCATCAAAATCTCCGTTGATTTCGAAGATGGTTGCGCCATAAGCGAGGGCCTGAGCCAATTTCCCTGAGGCCACTTTACCTGAAGGGAGGAATACAATGGCCTTCAATCCGGCTCTTGCTGCATAAGCAGCCATGGAAGCGGATGTATTGCCGGTGGAAGCGCATGCCACTGCTCTGAATCCAAGCTTTTTTGCAAAGGTGATACCAGCGGTCATCCCCCTGTCCTTGAATGAGCCAGTGGGATTTTCACCCTCGTGCTTGGCAAAAAGCCCTTTTCTCATGGGGAGTGTGTAGAGGTTTGTTTTGCCCTCAGGGAACGTGACGGGATTGTCCTCGTCGAGTACCATTTCGCGGTATCTCCAGACACCACTCTGATCAACAGCTTTTTTGCTTCCGAGACGACTGTCCCAGATACTCGCGATTTGAGGCCCGGGTAGCTCCTTTTGCGTTACTTCAAGGAGGCCACCGCAGTCGCATCTGTATCTAACATCATCAATAGGATACTCTTTACCGCATTTTATACACTTAAAAACTCTTTCCATGGGGTCTTCTCCTCAGGTGGGATGTGAAAAGAACGGAAATATTATAAATTTCCAGCATAAACATTGCAAACCCCAGAATTTCCCTTAAATCGAGCAGGGTGTAGATAAAGTAAACGTTGTGAAGTAAACTATTGAAATGGTAGTAAGAGAAATAATCATCGAAGCATTTGGGGTGGAAAATGAATAAGATAAAGCAACTTACTTCTCTGACTAAGGATTTCACTCCTCAAAAGCTATTGAGCTTTTTGCGGCTTATTGCTCCGGGCCTGCGACCTCAAAAGCTTCCTCTTTCCTATTTGCTAAAGGCTGACTCACCTTTTGACACTGCTGAACAGATTGGAGTTATTGAGCTTCCCGAGACGAACACGGTCATCGTTGCTACTGTTCATGTAAAGGATGAACTTACCAACCGATCAGGTAAGCGCAAGCAATACGAGCTTGCAAAACGCATACTAAAAGATAGAAACCATAATGCGGGGATATTTGCTTTTTACGACGATAATGGAAGATTTCGACTCTCACTTGTTACCGTTACCTATCACGGGACAAGGCGACGGTTCAGCACATTCCGGCGTCATACATTCTTCGTTGACCCCGATTTGCCCAATAAAACTTTTATCCAGCAATTCCTTAATGCAGATTTTTCCGATCTTGACGGCATTCTGAAAACTTTCTCTTTAGAAGCAGTCTCGGAGGAATTTTATAAGGAGTTCAAGCCGAAATTTGACGTTATTGCTCAGGCTGTTCAGGGAACAGACGATTTGAACCTCAAACAGGATTTCGCCATTCTTTTTGTGATCCGTACAATTTTTCTGGGTTTTGTTCAGAAAAAGGGATGGTTGGGTAACAATACAAGATTTTTGCAGGATTTCTGGGAAGAATATAAAGCATGGAGGCATAAAACTGGAGAAAACAACCAATTTTATCGTGCTTGGTTAGAGCCGCTTTTCTTTGAAGCCTTGAGTTCTCCACCGGGTCGAAAAGTATCTTATAGCCATGCACCATTTTCAGAGGAGACGCGGAAAGTGCTCCAGATGGCCCCATTCCTAAACGGTGAACTTTTCAGTCGTAAACGGGGCATAGATGATAAAGGCCTCTGGATTCCAGACGAACTCATAGGCGATTTCCTCGATTTTCTTTTCCAGTATAACTTCACGGTTGAAGAAAATGAGCTTTATGATGAAGAACTGGAACTAAATCCTGAGTTTTTGGGGATCATATTTGAACGATTGACCAACATGGAGCTGGGGGCGGTATATACTCCTCGTCTGGAAGTTGATTTGATGTGCCGTCTTGCCCTTGTTAAATGGCTATCCCGAAATACTCACATAGATCATGAGAGGCTTTATCGCCTGTTATTTGAAGTGATTTATGAACCTGAAGATGGGGATCAAGATAGAATTGGCTTTTCTAAAGAAGAGATTAAAGAACTTATAGAACGTCTGGAAAATGTTACTGTTTGCGATCCTGCTGCTGGTTCAGGTGCTTTTGAAGTGGGAATGCTTCAGGTGCTGGATCAAGTTCTCTCCTATCTTTACGAGCATCCCAGTGCACCTCACGAATTGAGCTCAAACGCCCCCTCTCCCTTTGATCGTAAAAAGGCCCTTATAGCCCGCTCACTTTACGGCGTGGAAGTCAAGCGATGGGCAGTCTGGATCAACCATTTGCGCCTCTGGCTTACTTTGTTTGTAGATATGCCAGACGATCTGAAGTTTTCTTATGAACCTCTGTTACCCAGTTTAACTTTCAAGGTTCGTGTCGGAGATTCTCTCGTTCAACGAATTGGGGACAAAACATTTCCTGTTAATGGTGATGTCAACCTTCCGGCCGAAATCAAGAGGAAAATTACACGATTGAAGCAGAAAAAGGGGGATTTCTTTTATAACCGTTTAAGAAATTATGCCCTCATTGAAAAAGAGGAATTGGATCTCTTCCGTTCTATTCTGGATGCAGAGATAGAGGACAGACGAAAAGCCATCCGCCAGCTTCTTGCCCCTCAACCGGAGCAAATGGATTTATTGCCCACCAGTCCGAAGCAAACGGAACTTGATCTGAAAAAAACAACAGAACAACAGCGGCAACAACTGGAGGCCGAAATAGCTGATCTTGTAGCTCAGAAACGCAGCCTGAAAGAAGAACGTCCATTTATCTGGAGCATTGAATTTGCAGAGATTTTATTTGACCGCGGCGGTTTTGACATAGTTATCGGCAATCCGCCTTATGTAGAACAGGAAGATATTGCAGATCCTTATGGGAAACTATCCAAAGAGGAATACAAGAATGCACTTCAGCAGATGTTGCTTCTGGATTTCCCCGAATATTTTGCTAAAAGTCGTGTGGAAACAGACAGATTTAAAAAGAATATAAAGCCATCTAGAAGGTCAGACCTTTACACCTACTTTTACATCAGGTCTCTAAGATTGCTCAACGAAAGGGGAGTTCATGTTTTTATATGCTCCAACGCGTGGCTGGATGTGGGTTATGGAGTTTGGCTACAGGAATTCTTTTTGAAAAAAGCTCCACTTTGTTTGGTTATAGATAACCGTGCCCGCCGCTCATTCACGCGTGTGGACATTAACACAATTATAACTGTTGCAGGGGCACCTCTACATCGCAGTGCAGTGCCAAAAGATCACATCGTTCGTTTCGTTGCTTTTAAAAAACCTTATGAGGAGGTTGTAAATGCCGAGAATTTCATAGAGATTGAGAAGGACACTCAGACATTGAAAACCAGAGATTTCCGGGTTTTCCCTATTTCAATCGGTGAACTTCTGAAAGAAGGTTCTGAATCAACTCCCCACGGTGCAGGAAAATACCATGGCGACAAATGGGGCGGCAAATACCTGCGAGCGCCGGATGTATTTTTGAGAGTGCTCAAAGAAGCGGATTATGTCCGTGTGAAAGATGTAGCGCATATAATAGGTTATGTTCACGATAATAATGTTTCAGACAAGTATCCTTCGGTTCCATTTATTAAATCCATCAGGGACATACGTAAAATCACAATTGAGTTGAAAGACACAACGATGCAAGGAGTCTCTCTTAATGGGAAAGCCCGAATTAAAGCGGATTTGCTGTTTCCACGGACGTTTGGCAATGTGCATTTAGTTCTCTGGAACAAAAATCATATTGCGATAGGGAAAGAGTTTTATAGAATCTTGGTGCGAAGAATAGAAGCAAGAACATTGGCCCTGCTTTTGAACTCAACATTTGCTATACTCCAAAGAGAACTTATAGGACTTCAAAATTTAGGAGGGGGAGCTATTAAATTTAGTGGTAATGACGTCGGTATTTTTATATTACCCAATTTATCCCATTATGCTTTTGAAAGCAAAGTATTTGAAGAATTTTTGAATCGGGAAATTCATGACATCTTCACCGAAATTGGCATTAATCCTGAGTCCGATGTCCCCATTTCCGAACAAGAGCCGAATCCTTTGCCTGACCGCAAGGCATTGGACGACATTGTCTTTGATGCGTTAGGCTTGACCGATGAGGAACGCAAGGAAGTTTACCGCGCCGTCGCCCAACTGGTATGGGAAAGAATAAGTAAGGCAAGGAGTGGACGATGAGGCACTCAAAAGAGGAAATTTTGCAGATTCTAAAGCAACTTGATGAAAGGGTTGCATCTGAATTTGAGTCGGAAACGCTTGATTTCAAAGAATGGATTAGCTCATCCAGGCAGCTTTATAAAACTCTTGTTGAGTATGCGGTTTGCTTTGCAAATCAAAAGGGAGGAACCCTGGTTTTTGGAGTAAAAGACCGAACTAAAGGAAGAGAAAAGGCGATTACTGGGTGTGTCGGTTATAACATTGAAGAAATGAAATTACGAATCTACGAGGCAACAGATCCCAAAATACTTGTGGATATAGAAGAGCTTTATATCGAAGAGCTTGATGTAACATTGCTTCTCATCCATATTCCCAAGGGTGTGGGGATTCATACGGCAACCGATGGGACAGCTAAAATAAGGATTGGAAATGAATGTAAACCTTTAACTGGCTCAATGAGAACCCGTAAAATGATCGAGGCTGGTTTTATTGACTATTCATCAGAAATCTTGGAGAACCTTAGTATATCTGAGCTTGATGGAATTGAAATTGAGAAATTAAGGAACCTCATCCATGCAAAAAATCCAGAGCACACCCTTTTAAGATTACGAAATAAGGAGTTCTTAAAACAAACAGGGATTGTTAAAAATGGGCATCCCACCATTGCAGGTATTCTTCTTGTAGGGAAAAAAGATGTTATCCAGGAAATAATCCCTTTTCACGAAGTTATTTATCTTCACATGAATAACGATATAGACTATGATCTTAGGAAAGATTACAAGGAATGCATAATTCATATAGTTGAAGACCTTGAGAGAACCATTGAATCTTTCAACAAATTGGTAATTGTAAAGGACGGATTGTTTCACTACGAAATTAAAGATTTTCCAAGAGAGGTTTACAGGGAAGCAATCTTAAATGCCCTTCTTCATAGAGATTATACGCGAGGTGAGGCCGTTTTTGTGAAGCACTATATACACCGAATGGAAATTAGTAATCCCGGTGGTTTTATAGGCGGAATAACACCTGAAAACATATTAAGGCAGGATTCAAAACCAAGAAACAGACATCTTGCGGAAATTATGAGAAAGACAGGGCTTATCGAAAAAGCTGGAATGGGGGTAAAGCGGATGTTTTATCTCCAGATGATTTCAGGAAAAGAACCACCAATATATGAAACAGATGGACATACAGTAAGAGTGATTTTAAAAGATGGAACCATAAATGAACCATTTGTCAAATTCGTTAAAGAAGCGGATAGAGAGGGAAGGAGCTTAGGGCTTGATGAGCTTCTAATACTCTTTGCCTTGCGAAGGAAACGGGAAATTACTTTAAAGGATGCTTCCAAAATTCTGCAGCTTGATGAAATGAGGAGCAGGGAGATTCTAAACAAAATGGTTTCGGATAATCTTCTTGAGAAAAGTGGCATCAGGAAAGGAGTAGTTTACCGTTTGAGTGGAAAGGTCTATCAAAAGCTTGGAGAATCTGTCGCCTATATCAGAGAAAAGGGAATAGATGAACTTCGATACGAAGAACTCGTTCTTGAATATGTTAAACGCTACGGTGAGATTAGTAACAAAATTGTAAGAGAACTTCTTGGGGTCGATATTTATAAAGCATCAAGGATACTGAGGAAGCTTGTAAGAGATGGGAAACTACAAAGGAAAGGTGAAAAAAGGAATGCATCTTATATGTTACCTGGATAAACTGATTATTTACAGAAGCGGATACTTATTTGCGTGCAAACAAATTTTATTTGCAGCTGCAAATATTTATTTGCATGCAAACAAAAGAAACGCCGGATTACCTTAGATAGAAAATAAAATCTCTATGTGCTTGAGTTTTTAGTGTATATGTAAGATATAAAGCTATGGCCAAGAACTTCATAACTAACGCAAAACAACAGAGTCTTAAGGCTCGCATCCGGACACTGGTCGAGCACAGTCAGGAACTTAAATTCTTGGTGGGATTCTTTTATTTCTCCGGATGGCAGGAGCTTTATGAATCTATAAAACAAAAAGTCGAAAAAAATCCGAATTTTACTATAAAAATTCTTGTCGGTCTGGATACAGATGTTAGACAGAGCAAAGTCATTGAGATTGCTGATCCCACCCTCAACAATGCCACGCGAGATGAAGTGGTGGGACGCTTCTATGTGTCATTACGCACGGCTTTAAGAGATGAAGTTCTTGATACGAAAGAGTTTTATGAGCAGGTTTCGTTTTTCCTGAATCTACTTAAAGAAGGTCGTCTGCAGATACGAAAGACCTTTGAACCCAACCATGCAAAATTGTATCTATTTCGTCTGGATGAAGCTGGTCAGTCCCTGATAAATGCTCCTGGACGCTTTATCACTGGCTCCAGTAATCTGACCCGTGCTGGACTTTTGAGTCAGCACGAGTTCAATGTAGAGATCGGAGATTACGGATGGGAAGATGCGGAAGCATATTTTGATGAACTATGGGAGAATGCAGTTCCTTTAAGTGAACTGGATAATGGGAAAGAAAACATAATTAAAATTATTAGACGAGAGACTCAGGTGGCAGAAATCACACCTTTTGAAGCCTATGCGCTGGTTCTTAAGACCTATCTGGATTTAATAGAACAGAAGAGATTAAGACCGCAGATCAAACGCCTGATGCAGGAAAGGGGCTACCGCATCTACCGCTATCAGGAAGAAGCTGTTCAACAGGCATTGACCGTCCTTGACGAATATGGGGGTGTTATTCTGGCGGATGTGGTAGGGTTGGGTAAAAGCGTGATTGCCAGTTGGTTGGCGCGAGAGCTTGGTGGTAGAGGATTAGTTATTTGTCCTCCCGCCCTGATGGGAGACCCTAAAACGCGCTCTACGGGATGGTATAAGTATCTGAGCGATTTTGGATTGCATGACTGGGAAGTATTTTCTGTTGGATTGCTGGACAAAGCACAGGAGTATCTGGCTAATTATGGAGACGATATAACCACTATCATCGTGGATGAGGCTCATCGCTTCCGCAATGAGGATACAGAGGCTTATGAGCGTTTGAGTCAAATATGCACCAATAGGAAAGTTATACTACTTACAGCCACACCTTTTAACAATGCACCTGCAGACATCTTCTCTCTGCTCAAACTGTTCGTCCCTCCCGGTAAATCCACTCTCACTCTGGATGAAAAACTTGTGGTTCGCTTTACCCGATATTCTCATGAATTCAGGAAACTTTCTTATATTATGCGATATTACAATGCCGGAGGCGATAAACAGCTTCGAGCAGAGAAGAATTACGAGGAACTTTTTGATAGTAAGCCTCCCATCGATGTTGTAAGAGTTCAAAAGAGAATTCACAAGTTAGCAGATGAAATTCGCTCTGTCATTGAGCCTGTAGTGATACGACGTAATCGACTGGATTTAAAGAGAGACTCCGTCTATTCGCGTGAAATAAATGACCTTCCTGAAGTTGCCGATCCAATAGAGCTTTTCTTTGAATTGACCCCTGAACAGTCCAGCTTTTACGACAGAGTTATACGAGACTATTTCGGTGAGAACGGTCAATTCCGTGGTGCTATCTATCAGCCCTATTATTATGAAAAATCGCGTCAGATAACCAATATTGAAGAAGAATTTGTTTTCCAGCAACAGCACAACCTTTTCGAGTTTATGCGTCGCCTGCTTGTTAAACGATTTGAAAGTTCCTTTGGGGCGTTTGCTCAGAGCATAGAAAACTTTATCAGGGTTCATAAGATTGTTCTTGAATTCATAGAAAAAACAGGAAAATACATTCTGGACCGGAAACTGATAGAAAAAATCTGGGAAGAGGATGAGGAAACCATAGAAGAAATCTTGCAGGAATTCATTGAAAGACTGGCTCAAAAGGCAAAACCTAACCCCCGACACGACCATGTTTATGTGCTGGAAAATTTTGATAACAAAGACGGATTCCTCAAAGATATCAAATCAGATCTTGAGCTATTCTTAAAGGTCAAAAACGAGATAAATAGGCTGAGACTGGTGGAACAGGATCCAAAATGTCAGCGTCTTATTGAAGCAATTATGGAGATTCAGAAAGAAGAACCAGAACGAAAAGTAATCGTTTTTACTGAATATCGGGACACTGTCCGACATATTTCGCCGGTTCTTGAGAGTACTTTCAGTGGAAAGGTGCTTGTTTCCGATGGAACCCTGAACAAAAGCTTTTTTGAAAAATTGCTTGCTAATTTTGATGCAGGCTATCCTCAGGAAAAACAACGAAATGATTATGACATTCTTGTTACCACAGATAGGCTATCCGAAGGCATAAATCTAAATCGGGCAGGTGCAATTATTAACTATGATATACCGTGGAATCCCACACGGGTTATTCAAAGATTGGGTCGTATTAACCGCATAGGCCAAAAGGTGTTCGATACTCTGTATATTTATAATTTCTTCCCCACAGAGCAGGGTGCAGAAGTAGTTAAAAGTCGTGAAATCGCAGCCCATAAAATGTTTCTCATTCACAACACGCTGGGAGAAGATGCCAAAATATTTGCACCGGATGAAACCCCAACGCCTTCCGAACTTTTCAACCGTATCAATAGGAATCCCGAAGAACTTGAGAAAGAAAGCCTTATCACGCAGATACGCGGCAAATTCTTTGCCATTAAAGAGAATCATCCTGAGCTGGTAGAAAACCTTAAAGATTTTCCACCTCGCGTGAAGACAGCTAAACCCTCTGACAAAAATGAACTTTTTGTCATCAGGCGCAAAGGGCTTCAGCTCTTTATCCATCATGTCCCCGACACTTTAGAAAGCAAACGCAAAGTTCGTCCATTATCGCTACAAGATGCATTACCTCATATCAGATGTCAGCTAAGTACTCCTCGTCTTAACCTGAGCGAACACTTTTGGCCTTCGTATGAATTGGTGAAACGCTTCAAAGAATATATATCTATGCCTCAGAGTGAAAGATCGTTGCTTGTAAAAGCTGAGAATAATCTCCGTAGTGCTTTGCAATATCATGCAGCCGAGCTCAATGATTTAATTCCATTTGTAAGAACTTTGCTTAGAGATATTAAAGAGTTTCAAACTCTTCCTAAATACACTTTACGCCGTTTGACAATGGTTGAGATGGATAAGGATGCAACAAGATCAAATATCCGTCGCTTTAAAGCCGAACTTAAAAAATTAAGGCGAACATTGGGGGAGAACTACTTGCACGGGATAGAAGAACGAGTGAGCAAGTTCCGAACAGAAATAATCATAGCCATAGAAAATAGGAGAGTTAAATGAACCGAACTGCGAAGAATATCAAAAGGAAGAATCTCTTATCCTGTATAGTTGGTAGAAATGATATAGAATAACACAAGAGGTGATTTAGATGAGACCGGTCAGACACATAGTCTGGAGCACGGATAAAATAGACATGAATGACCCCTTTCAACGAAAGTGGTATATTAAGCAAGTTCTAATTCATGGCCGTGCAGAGGATATCAAGGAACTGGATTTGAATGAAGTAGAGAAACTACTGGACGAATTAGACCTTCCAGAAGGAATTTATCGACTATGGAAATCATACTTTGAGGCCAAGCGTAATGCTTCAGGGTAAAGGAATTTTAACATCTTTGCAGAAGGAAGTCCTGCATATTCTTGGGAAAATACAGGATATATCTGACTTTTACTTAACCGGTGGCACGGCATTAGCTGAATTCTATCTGGGGCATCGTCTATCTTTTGATCTTGATCTTTTTACAATAGAGGAAGGATTGATTGTGCCTTTTTCCTATCAGGTTGAGAAGACTCTTACAACTCATAGGTTGCAAGTGCAGGTAGTTCGTCGTTTCTCATCTTATGTGGAGATGATCATTTACGGAATGGGGGATTCTTTACGGCTTGACCTTGCACTTGATACTCCTTTCCGCTTTGGGAAACCTTTGCTATCACCTTATGGCGTGCCTGTAAACGATTTTGAAGATTTAAAGGCTGAGAAAACACTCGCTTTTTATGGGCGGGCGGAGCCAAGAGATGCCGTAGATCTTTATTTTCTGTTGCAAAAAGAAAATTTAGATAACCTTATGAAACTTGCTTCGCAAAAGGATACGGGGTTTGATCTCTACTGGTTTGCTATTGCACTCCAACGTGTGGAGTCTTTCCCCGACGAATTGGAAAAATGGCCTGTGAAAATGCTCATACCATTTGATCCTAAAGCTCTAAAAAAACAATTTAAAGAATTTGCTCTTGAAATTTTAGATAAAATTGCGGGGGAATAAAGGCACATAACCTTGAAAGCTATCATAATTGGGGAGAGGGCAATTTTGCGTCTCCTCCACCTCAACTTGACAATAGGTTGTTTATTGCAATAATCTTTGAGTAATGCTATGCGGTCTAAAAAATCCTTCGGTTTGTGAATCCTTCCTGAATAACTACATTCCCATACGAAAAAAATCTGTTAAAGGGGGTACCATTTTATGATTGAGATCAGGATGCATGGAAGAGGAGGGCAGGGAACCGTTGTTGCTTCCAAAGCCCTCGGAATAGCATTCTTTCTTGAAGGTCACTACATTCAGTCTTATCCACAGTATGGAGTTGAGCGTAGAGGTGCCCCGGTTCAGGCCTATCTCAGAGTCGCTGAGCCGGGGGAACAGGAGTTTGTCAGATCACAGATTTACGAGCCCGACCAGATCATCATTCTTGATCCCACTCTTCTTGATCAGGTAAACGTGCTCGAAGGTCTGAAGCCTGGCGGCTGGGTTATAATCAACTCACCAGAACCACCAGAAAAGATCAATATCCCTGAGATATACAACGTTGCTACAGTTGATGCTTCTTCTATTGCGATAAAGCACAGACTCGGAACAAAAGCCCAGCCCATAGTGAATACTGCGATCCTTGGCGGTTACGCAGGTGCGACAAAGCTCGTGAGCATCGAGAACATAAAAGAGGCCATAAAACAGGTGGTTCCAATAAAGCCTGAGGAAAACGCGAAAGCCGCTGAAGAAGCTTACTATGCTGTCAAAGTGAGGAAAGCATCGGAGGTCAAAGTATGAAAAAAGAATATAATGTCCACAACATTCCAGAGGCACCTATTACACTGACGACAACGCTGATAAACCAGACAGGGAGCTGGAAAAACATCCAGCCAGTTTTGGTTGAGGCACCGGCCCCCTGCACCGCTGCATGCCCGGCCGGCATCGAAATTCCCGTGTATTTCGACATGCTCATCCGTGGAAGATTCGACGATGCTGCAAAAATTCTCCACGATAGCAACCCATTCCCTTCGATTACAGGCAGGGTTTGTCCTCACTTTTGTGAGCAGCAGTGTAATAGGGGCCACTTCGACGAGGCCATTAGCATTCGTGGAATCGAAAGATTTTTGGGTGATAGATACCTCGATAAGAAATGGTCACCTCCAGACACTGAGATTGACAAAAAGATTGCCATTGTTGGTTCAGGTCCAGCAGGTCTCTCGGCAGCCCATTATCTCCGCAAAAAAGGCTACAAAGTTACGGTTTTTGAGCGGGATGAAAAGCCCGGCGGTGTTCTTCGCTACGGTATTCCGGATTATAGACTGCCAAAGGACATTCTTGATAAAGAAATCGAAGCCCTTGAGCG
>JALXCE010000223.1 GCA_026991055.1 Caldifarciminota bacterium
CCTGTTGAGGAAGACCTTTCGTCTCTATTAAGTGATGAGGATATCTTCAAGACAGAGGAAAAAGAAGAAAGTCAACCAGAAAATCTCAACCTTGAAGAGCCAGAGCTCCCATCAGACCTCGAATTTCCGGAAGAAATTACCTTTGAGGAGGAGAAACCTGAGGAAAAACCTCAGGAGGAAAAGGAAGAAATCCCCGGATTAGAAGGGATTGGGGAGCTTCCACAGGAGAAAAAGGAAGAGCCTGAGCCGTTCGAGACAGTTGAAGAACATAAGGTGGAGCCCCCGGCAGTGGAGGAACCTGTAAAGATACCTGAAGAGTCAATACAGGCCCCCGAAATCCAAGAATCTGAAGAGAAAAAAGCTGTGACACTGAATATTGATGAGGCCCTTCAAAATAAATTACTTGCCCTTTCATCAGGAATTGCTGGACTCTCGTCTGTGGTGGTTCTAAAAGGAGATGAAGTTGTCTCTACTACTTCAGAAAAGGATGTGGAGGAACTGAAAGAGTATTTCAAAGCCGGGGTTGATGAAGCCTACTTTAAGACCGGCGAAACCCTCTATGTTCTCATCAGGGCTGGCGAGTTATCATTAATCGGAAAGTGGAAACATGCCACACCTGGCTACTCACTTTTCATGGCGAAGAAACTTTTGAGGGAAATTCAGTCCTGATTCTTTTCTAATTTTTCAATTTCTTCTAAAAGGGCCTGAGGAATTTCTTCCTCTTTGACCTTTCTTATAATTTTGCCCTTTCTGAAAATTACGCCCCGCCCGGGTTCAGCAGCCACTCCGACATCGGCATCCCTTGCCTCTCCCGGCCCATTTACCTCGCATCCCATGACAGCTACCTTTATGGGCAGTTTGACCCCTTTTAAGATCTCCTCTACTTCACCCACAATTTTCAAGAGATTAACACGTGTCCTGCCGCACGTGGGACATGAGATCAGCATTGGGCCTCTCGAGCGAATTTCTAAGGCCTTGAGAATTTCCCAGGCAGCCCGGACTTCTTCCACCGGGTCAGCTGTGAGTGACACCCTAATGGTGTCTCCTATCCCATCGGCAAGGAGTGCCCCAATACCAATGGCCGATTTGATTATTCCCGTGTATGCAGGACCAGCCTCAGTAACTCCCACGTGAAGTGGGTAATGAGTCTTGCTGGCGAGCATTCTGTAGGCTTTGATAGTCATCGGGACGGATGCTGATTTGACAGAGATAACAATGTCCTCGAAGTCTTCATCCTCGAAGAATTTTACCCACCTGATCGCGCTTTCTACCATGGCTTCGGCTGTTACGCCACCATGCTTGTCAATCAAATCAATCTCAAGAGAGCCCGAATTTACACCAATCCTGATGGGAACTCTGTTCGTCTTAGCAGCTTGAATAACCTCACGAACCCTGTCTTTACCACCAATGTTGCCTGGATTGATCCTTATTTTGTCGGCACCTGCCTCTATTGCAGCAATAGCAAGCTTATGGTTGAAATGGATATCTGCAACAAGTGGGACATCTGGAACAATTTTTCTAATTTCTTTAAAGGCGTTGAGGTCTTTCCACGTGGGGATCGCAACTCGCACAATTTCACAACCTGCGTCCACCAGTCTATTGATCTGCTCGACTGTAGCATCAATATCATGAGTGAGGGTTGATGTCATGGATTGAACAGCAACTGGATGATCACCACCAATAATTACCTTTCCGATTTTAACTTCCTTAGTCCTCATCGCCGACAATCTCTTTGAGGTTAACTATCCTTTCCCTTCTCATTCGCTCAGCTTTTATGATGCTTATAACGTTATCGGTGGCAACTTCACGAATGTCGTTCAAAACGATGTAGTCGTACTCGTATCCCCATTTCATCTCCTCTTTTGAGAGAGCTAGACGGAGTTTTAGTTTTTCAGGGCTTTCTGCCCCTCTCGAGATGAGTCTCCTTCTCAGCTCCTCAATCGAGGGAGGAAGCAGGAAAACACTGACAACATCTTTCCCGTATAGCTTTTCGAGGGCCCTTTTTCCATGTATGTCGAGGTCAAGAATCACGTCTCTCCCCTCTTTTAATGCCCTGTCAATGGGGTCCTTAGGTGTGCCGTAGTACTCACCATAAATTTCGGCCCATTCAACGACTTTCCC
Organism: Caldifarciminota bacterium; assembly: GCA_026991055.1. Taxonomy (GTDB): domain Bacteria; phylum Hydrothermota; class Hydrothermia; order B15-G9; family WFZT01; genus WFZT01. The sequence goes on from JALXCE010000223.1 coordinate 2,122, forward strand.
TTCATCTATCCATTTTGCGAAAGTCTCGTGTGAAACAAATATGTAGTCTTTACCATCAACCTCTCCGGGTCTCTTTTTACGAGTAGTTGCGGAAACGGAGTAAAAGAGATCATTCATTTTTTGGAGCACCATCCTCACGATGGTAGTCTTGCCCGAGCCGGATGGTGCAGATACAACAATCAGAAATGGCCGGTGCTTTATCATTCCACGTTCCTTACCTGTTCCTTGATTTTCTCCACTTCTTCACGCATAAGGATGGTGTATTTTATCACATCGACGTCAACGCTTTTGTTTGAAAGGGTGGTGATTTCCCTGTGAAGCTCCTGACTGTAAAAGTCCAGCTTCCTACCTACCGGGTCTTTTGAATTATTGAGAATTTCGTCAATGTTGTGAATATGGGCCTTTATCCTCGAAATTTCCTCGTTCACATCCAGCTTATTGGCCCAGTAAACAAGTTCCGTGTTCAGTCTGTTATCAAGCTGTGGATCGTCTCCCAGCTCCTCTTTAAGTTCCTCAAAGGATTCCCTTATCTTCTGTTTCCTTCTCTCAATTTCCTTCTCCTTAAGCTGCTCCACCTTTTTGAGGTATTTTGCAAGATTTTCGAGTTTAGCCTTTATATCCGCCCTTATTTTTTCACCCTCTGTTTCCCTTGATTTAATCATTTCGTCTATGGCTCTGTCAACGAGCTCCATCACCTTTCCGCTGTCTTCAAGCTTTTCGGCATCTTCCCTCTTAATGACTCCAGGCAGATCAAGGAGTTTTGCCACATCTACTGTGTACTTCCCCTTGACATTCTTCTTCAAATTTTCAAGGATGCTGTTGAGGAGGTCAGTATTTATTTCGAGCTTTTCTGAGTAAGTTGGAAGCTTTTCTACTTTGACCTTGATTTTCACAAGTCCGCGTGAAATCTTATCGCGAACACGTTTCCTTATATCATTTTCAAGGTGTTCGATGCATTCAGGAAGGTAAACATGTAGATCAAGGAATCTGCTGTTAAGGCTAACAGCCTCTACAGTTATCTTAAAATTTTCTATGTCATCCTGGGCCCTCCCGAACCCGGTCATGCTTCTAATCATTCCACTGTCACACTCTTTGCAAGATTTCTTGGTTTATCAACGTCGCAGTTTCTCAAAACGGCGATATGATATGCCAATAATTGTAAAGGAATTATGGAAAGAATTGGAGTGAATATTTCAAGTGTCTCTGGAACATAGATAATTTCCTCACCAAATTCCTTGACTTCCTCGTCACCTTCAGTGGCGACGATGATGATTCTACCACCACGGGCCTTTACCTCCTGGATGTTGGAGATGGTCTTTTCATAAACTGAGGTTTTCGGTGCGACTACCACCACAGGCAGGTTTTCATCGACCAGCGCAATGGGGCCATGCTTCATTTCACCCGCTGCGTATCCTGTCGCATGAATGTACGAAATTTCCTTAAGCTTTAGCGCACCCTCGAGAGCTGTGGGAAAATTGATTCCCCTACCGAGGAACATGAAATTGTTGGCGTTGTAAAATTTCTCTGCGATGTGCTGAATCTGTGCTTCGTGGGATAGGACGACTCTCATCTTTTCAGGTAGTGTCTTAAGCTCATTGACGTATTTCTTGAGCTCATCATCCGGAATATAGCCCTTGAGGTATCCGATCTCGAGGGAAAGCAGGGCAAGAATCAGAAGCTGGGCGGTGTAGGCCTTTGTTGAGGCAACACCTATTTCAGGTCCCGCGTTTATGTAAATCACGTAGTCAGATTCGCGGGCAATGGTACTTTCCTGGACGTTGATTATCGAAAGCACGTCAAGTCCATTTTTCTTGGCAAGCCTCACTCCGGCAAGTGTGTCTGCTGTTTCGCCCGATTGACTTATAGCAACCACCAGTGTACGGGGATCAAATACTGGATTCTTGTAACGAAATTCAGAGGAATATTCAGCGACACTTTTGACCCTCGCAAGGTCCTGGAGCATGTAAGTCCCAATTATGCCGGCGTGCAGGGACGTGCCGGAGGCCTGGATGTAAAACTCATTCTTATTGAGAAGAATACGTCTGAGGTTGAAATCCTTAAGAATCTGGGGCTCGCCGGATTTCAGGTAGCTTGCGATATTTTTCACAAACACCTTGGGCTGCTCATGAATCTCCTTGAGCATGTAGTGGGGGAAGCCTTCTTTTTCGACCATGTCGGCTTCCCAGGTGATTTCCTTTATCTCTTTTTCTTTCGGATTGCCTTCAAAGTCATAAATTTGAAAGGAATCCTGGCGTGCAACAACGATTTCACCGTCGTCAAGTGTGATAATCCTTTTGGTATGTGAGAGAAGGGCTGGAATATCTGATGCAAAGAGCATTTCGTTATCGCCTACGCCAAGGATAAGGGGTGATGCCATTCTTACACCAATGATTTTGTCAGGCTCAAGAGTAGAGATGACTACAAATGCGAATGCGCCTTTTAATTTCTTAATAGTTTTGAGGATAGCTTCCAGCATGTCTCCGTCGTAATTTTCTTCGATGAGATGTGGGATTACTTCACTGTCTGTATCTGATTTAAAAAAATGCCCCCTTTCTGTGAGTTCTTTTTTAAGCTCAATATAATTTTCAATGATACCGTTGTGGACAACTGCAATGGTGTTATTGCAATCTGTGTGAGGATGGGCATTTTCGTCGGTAACCTTTCCATGGGTTGCCCATCGTGTGTGACCAATACCAACGTTTCCCTTTATTGGCTTTCCATTTACGAGAGAATAGAGGTCAACTATTCTCCCCTTTCTTTTCCTGATGAAAAGCTCCCCCTCATGGATTGCCGCAATCCCCGCAGAGTCATAGCCTCTGTATTCAAGTTTTTCGAGACCCACGAGGATTACGGAGTCTACGTCTTTATTGCCGATGTAACCAACTATTCCACACATTTTCCCCTCCTCTTGGAGCTGGATTATGCCGGAGGAGGGATTCGAACCCTCACGGTATTTGGTACCAGCGGATTTTGAATCCGCCGCGTCTTCCAGTTCCGCCACTCCGGCA
>JALXCE010000224.1:0-3878 GCA_026991055.1 Caldifarciminota bacterium
TCCACTTTGGCTACAACTTTATCAACCAGCTTCTTCTGCTGGGCAGAGGCAAAAATGGGGATGATTAAAAGGAAAAGCGCAATCTTCTTCATTTCAGATTCCTCCTGATGATTTTAATTTCGTATTTTGCCTTCAGTGTGCGGTACAGAGAGTCTTCAAGCTCCTCCCTCCTCACACGTTTAAGGGTTTCAAAAAGGATTTTCTCCTCTTCCTGTGTCATTCTTGAGTTTTTGACCCTCAGGACTTTGGCGATTCCATAGGTATCGTTGAGCTTTACAACCTCGGTGGGTTTACCAAATGGAGTTGCCTTTATCTGGTCCGCCAGGGCATCTGGCACCTGCAGGAGTATCAAGCCAAGATTTTGATCCTCATTGTAGCTAACCGTTACATCCGGATCAGCCTGATATTTTCTCAATTTCCGGTCAAAATTCCGATAAGTTACGTATCTCATATCCTTTTTAATCTTCGGAATCAACGTGCTATCAGTGAAGAAAATTAAGAGAATATCCACCCTTTTATTGAGCAAATTTTTGTTCTTTTCAAGATAATCCTTGAAAACTTCTTCGTTTACTGGAGTGTTTAAAAGTTTTTGAGAAAGATAGGTTTGAGCGAGCAAAGAACGCTTATACCAGTAAAGTTTTGCTTTAACTTCGGGCAATGTATCAATGCCCTCTTCCAGTGCCGCCTTGTAAAAAACGAGGGTTTTTATAAGCTGATCAACAAGTTCTTCCTTCTGCTTCCTGTTTAAGAGATAGCCTGGAATTTCCGGTAACTGAGATTTTAAAACAAGATCAGTAATGACTTCGCCATCCACCATTGCCACTGTATCGCCTGGAACAGATTCAAACTTCTCCGCCTTCTCCTCACCGGGATTACATGAGGTTATGAGAAACGCCAGTAACAGCGGGAAAATCACTTTTTTCATCTTTTTGAGCCTCCACCGATTTTTCTTTCAAGGAAGTTATTGGAGTATAAACTTTTTTTGCCGTTTTTTACAAGCTGAATATTGTGGTCATTTACGATAATTTTCTCGTATCCCTCTCGTGCTGCCCAGAGCTTTACCCTGACCACAAAGAGAACCTTTTTGACCTCTTTCGGAAATCTGCCAAATCGGTCACGCATCTCATTGGCTATTTCCTCAAGCTCGGAGAAACTTTTTGCCCTCATCAGACGGCGGTAAAATGCAATTCTAACCATCGGGTCTGAAATGTAGTCTTCTGGAATAAAAAGGCTGGTATTAACGATAATTTCCGGCTCTGCTGGTATTTCCTCCCCTCTGATTCGTGCAATGGCTTCCTCAAGCAGCTTAAAATAGAGTTCATAACCTATCGCGTTGGCATGTCCGTGCTGCTCCTTTCCGAGGAGATTGCCCGCACCCCGTATCTCGAGGTCCGCAAGAGCAATCTTCAACCCTGAGCCGAGATGATGAAACCTTGCTATCGCTTTGAGCCTCTCTTTCGCCTTCGCGCCGATATTTTTGGGAATTAAAAAGTATGCGTAGGCCTGCCTCTCACTTCTCCCTACGCGTCCCCTGAGCTGGTGAAGCTCTGCAAGTCCAAAGAGATGTGCATTTTCAACAATAAGCGTGTTGGCATTGGGAAAATCTATGCCAGATTCAATAATTGAGGTGGAGACAAGGACATCGATCTCGCGATTCATGAATTTTATGAAAATATCCTCGAGCCGCTCCTTTTTCATGCGTCCATGAGCATATTCTATGTTTAGCGTGGGGAACATGCTTTTTAGCTTTTCTGTCCTTTCTTTGATCCCTCGAATTCGGTTGAATAGGTAAAACACCTGCCCTCCTCTCGAAATTTCACGGGAAATGGCTTTGTAAACCACGTCCTCGGAGTAGGCAGCAACGATCGTTTCAACAGCCTCTCTTCCTCTCGGGGGTGTCAGGATATACGAAATGTCGTAAATGCTTCCGAGGGCCGCATATAGGGTTCTTGGAATAGGTGTTGCTGTCATCCTGATAGTGTCAACCTCTGGAAACTGCCTGTAAATCTTCTCCTTCTGCATAACACCGAATCTGTGCTCCTCATCTATGATGAGCAGCCCGAGGTCCTTGAAAACCACGTCAGGCTGAAGAAGCCTGTGGGTTCCAATTATTACATCAATCTCACCTTCGGCAAGTTTCCTGAGAATTTCCTTGATCTCCGCCTGTGTTCTGAGCCTTGAAAGCATCTCCACCCGTACGTCAAACTGTCCAAGTCTATCCCTGAATGTGCGGTAATGCTGAAGTGCGAGGACAGTGGTGGGAACAAGAATCGCCACCTGTTTGCCGTTTATAACGGCTTTAAATGCTGCTCGGAGCGCAACTTCGGTCTTCCCAAATCCAACTTCACCCACGATCAACCGGTCCATCACCCTATCAGACTCCATGTCTGATTTGACCTCTTCCATGGCCCTGATCTGGTCTTCCGTCTCCTCAAATGGAAATGTGAGCTCAAACTCACGCTCCCAGAGCGTATCAGCTTTAAATGCAAATCCTTTCCTCGCCCTGCGACGGGCATAGATTTTTATTAATTCCTCCGCATACCTGAAAGCCGAGGCAATGGCCTTTGCCTTTCGCATTGCCCATTGGCCACCTGAAATTGATGATAGAGAAGGCTCAAAATCCTCTCGGCCCCCCACAAATCTCTGAACTCTTTCAAGATTGTAGGTTGGAACAAGTATCTCGCCGTCTTTGTATTCAATAAAAAGGCACTCGTACCTGACTCCCTGATGCTCAAGGGTTTTAAGCCCCCGGAATCTGCCAATTCCGTAATCCTCGTGCACAACATAATCACCGATTCGCAGCATATTGAAATCTTCAATTCGCTCGCCGGCAGTGAAAACCTTTTTCTTCTTGATGCGAACCCCTGAAATGTCGGCCTCAGTAATGACCTCGACCTTCTTATCAGGTATGAGAAAGCCCCCGGTCAGGAATCCCACATCCTGCTCCACCTCAGGGAAAAGCTCCTGGAATCTCTCCACCCTGCCCTTCTCTGGAGCGACAAAAATCACCCGCCAGCCTTTTTCCAATTTTTCTTTAAGTTCACGCTCTAAAAGGTCAATTCTACCTTTAAATCTTATAACGGGCTCAATCTCAACATCTGGCCTCTCCTGCTCTTCAACTTCTTTGATTCTCTCAAGACTTTCGCCCCCGCTAACCCTGAGATTGAGGATAACTTTATCGATTTCCCGAATGGACCTCTGGCTTATGGGGTCAAATAATCTGATAGATTCGATTTCATCGTCCCAGAACTCGATCCTCACCGGTAAATCCTCACCAAAGGGGAAAATATCCAGGATACCACCTCTAACTGAGAAATCCCCTTCCACTTCTACAAAGGGCATTCTTGTGTAGCCCGAATCAACCAGTGTTTCAATGATGTCTCGCTGGTCGAGATTCTCTCCCTTTTTGATTTCAAATGCTATGTACGAGCCGAGAATTTCATAAACAGGTGTGGCATCCTCTTCCGAGTCCATCAAAATAATGGTGGGAATGTCTTTTCTGATCTTTGATTCCCAGGATTTTTCGCCAAAAATAACCGCACGTGCAATCCCACTTTCATTGATCTCAGTGGATATGGTCTTAAATTCGTCGGGGTCACCTCTGAATATAAAACTCCCGTCCCTCCTTGCCCTGTTGAGGAGCACGAGGGTTTTGAAGCTAACAGGCCATATACTGGCAGGTCTACGGAAATCCTCAGTTATTTTCAATAATTTAGCAAGCTTCATGAAGGTAGAATAATATCACGTCGCCCATGCCAATCTCAAGGGTTAGGTGAACTTGTTACTATGCTTGCCAGACTCCATACCTCACAAACTATGCTTGTGGGGGAAAAAACACTTTGCATTCCTACAGACTTTGCCTGTGGGGTAAAAAGTAC
>JALXCE010000224.1:3888-16678 GCA_026991055.1 Caldifarciminota bacterium
GGATTAAAGGGAGGGGGCCTTCCGCTTAAAATCTTAAAAAATTCAAGATGTAAACCCTCACCCCCACCCTCTCCCGCAAGCGGGAGAGGGGGATTCACAGATTTTTTACTGAAATTTTGTCAATTGTGGCCCCTCACCTAACCTCTCCCCGCAAAGAATTTATGCGGGGAGAGGAAGTTTATGGATGCGAGGCCAAATGATTAGATTTGCGATCTAAGTCCAAAGGCTAAGCAAATTGTCATAGCAACACACGGAACACAAGGAAGAACTATTCTAACAAGCGGAGCTTGTAATCCCTCTATGAAATGTAAAACTTTCCCTCCCCCACAGGCAAAGCCTGTGGGGGAGGGATTAAAGGGAGGGGGAATTCCGCTTAAATTCCATAAAATTTCCAGATGTTGCCCCTCACCTGACCTCTCCCCGCAATGAATTTATGCGGGGAGAGGAAGATTTTGCGCTTAGAGTCAAAGAATATTTTGATCAAACTCACCCCCTCAAGGTGGTGTGAGTGCTTCGAAAAATCAAAGTTCTGCCCTCCGAAAGAGAAATAAAAAGAAATTTCTGCGCAATTTAAATCAATGGATTTTTCTAACCAACCTGCAGCCATCCCCAAAACACAATTTCCCCTAAAAACCTTTCCCCTTCAAAATCACCAGTGTCTCAACATGGTGTGTGTGGGGGAAGAAATCGTAGGGTTGCATGAGCTCTATATCATAATACTCCACAAGTATCCTCATATCCCTCGCAAGTGTAACAGGATTACACGAAACATAGGCAACTTCAGGTGGCCTTTTGTCAATGATAAAATCAATAACTTCCTTCTCAAGTCCCTTCCTCGGTGGGTCGAGCAAAATCAAGTCCGGCCTCTCAAGTGTTGGAAGAATATTCTCAACCTTCCCCTCAAAGTACTCCACGTTAAACTGATTATTAATACTCACATTTTCGTGAGCATCCTTTACCGATGAGGTACTTTCCTCAATTCCTATGACCCTTTTCGCCCTGTCCGCCATACTCAGGGCAAAGAGCCCCACACCCGCATAAGCATCAATTATGGTGTCATAATCTTCGCGAAGTACCTCACGCATCTTCTCAATCAGTCGCGTAACCTGCCTAACATTGACCTGGAAAAAGGAAAGGGCAGAAACCCTGAAAGAATGGCCAAGAACCTTCTCCATATAATAAGGCCGCCCCAGCACCTTTCGCGTCCTGGGACCATAAATCACGTTCGTCCTCTTTGGATTTATATTTTCCACCACCCCGATTATCCTCTCTGGATCAAGTGCAAGAATTTTTTCTGCAAAACTTTTGACTATGGCCGTCTCCTTTACCACAAGAACCACCAGCGTCTCGCCTGTATTTTCCGATCCCCTCAAAACAAAATGCCTTAGCTTACCGTAGTGCTTCTCCTCATTGTAGATGGTGAGAGGCTCTCTCTGGAGCAGCTTTTTAAATCCCCTTAGCACCGGATCAAACTGCTTCAATTGCACGAGACAGCTATCTATATCAACGATAAAGTGTGTCCCTTCCTCATAATAACCGATGAGGACCCTGTTTTTCACCCGTTTAAGCGGATACTGGGCCTTATTCCTGAAATGCCACGGGTTTTCCATTCCTATAACATCTGCAATGGGGACCTGCTCGATTTTCCCGATCCTTCTGAAGGCATCAAGGATAATATCCTTTTTGAATTTCAACTGCCATTTGTAATCCACCATCTGCCACTGACAGCCACCGCACCGGGGAAAATAAGGGCATCTGGGCTCAGTCCGGGCTTCAGACGGCTCGATAATCTTTCTGATCCTCGTGCTTATGTAATCTTTCTTTTCATTAACCACTTCCACTTCGAGCCTGTCACCGGGGACACCACCGTCAATGAAGACCGCCTTCCCATTATAGTAGGAAATAGCGTCTCCTCCTGGTATCATTTTTTCAACTTCAACGAGGAATCTTTTCATTAGAAGGAGACCTGGAAAAGTTTATGAATGACAGTTGTGTAAATATCAGCCACTGCCCTCTTTATCCCATCGTCCTCAGTTTCTGAATTCACATCAAATGTCCCATTCCCCACGTAAGTTGCCTCTGGCATATAATCCTTGTTTTTAACCTTATCGAAAAACTTGAGCTCAAGCTTGATTGTCACATTGTAGCTTTCAATATTACCTGCGGCATCAAATCTAAAAGGTGTTTTCTGGTAATCCACCACACTTCCTGTGATTATCATACCCGCCTTTTCGTCAGATACGAGCTGGAATCTTCCATCTTTCCTCATCTGATCAACAAAATACTGCGTTACCCGGTTCTCAAGCCCATACATCAAGGTTTTGTTCTCAAAAACATGCACGGATACTTTCTTGAGATAGCCCGGAAAATATCCACTAAACGAATAGGTGCAGGCAGAAATTATTAAAATGACCGGGAGAATAAACCAGCTTCTTTTCACTTCAAGCGCCCCTTTCATACACTATGCTGCCATTTTTGATGACAAACTCCACCGGGTTCCTATCTGGCTCGTAGAAAAGATGAACCCACGAATGAGTATCTAAAATGAGCAGGTCCGCCTTTTTACCGGGCTCAATGCTTCCTGAAATATTTCCTCGATTGATGGCAAATGCTGCGTTGAGCGTTGCGGCCACGAAGGCCTCCTCGGGAGTAAGCCCAAATTCAAATACTCCCATCACCATGGCCGATTGCATGGAATAAAACGGTGAAGTCCCGGGGTTGTGGTCCGTGGCAAGCGCAATGGGAACCCCGTATTTCCTGAATTTTTCAACAGGTGGTGAGCCTTTGACCCTCAGGAAGAAGGTTGATGTGGGAAGAAGCACCCCTATGGTGCCCGCCTCTGCCATTTTTTCAAGACTTTCATCAGATACAAAATCGAGGTGCTCAGCAGAAATTGCGCCAAATTCGGCCGTAAGCCCACCTCCGCCAAGGTCATGGAGCTGGTCAGCATGCACTTTTATTCCGTAGCCGTATTCCTTTGCTACCTTGAGGATTTCCCACGCTTCTTCAGGTGAAAATGCACCATCTTCCACGAATATGTCAGCAAACTCAGCAAGCGAGCGAAAATCGGGGAGCATGCGACTTTTTAAAAGTTCAATATACTCTTCTCTCTTATCCCTGTAATCAAAGGGGACGGTGTGGGCACCAAGGAAGGTTATCACAATATCCTGAGGGACTTTCCTCTCCAATTCTTTTGCAGCAAGCAGCATCTTCTTTTCATTCTCGTAGTCAAGGCCATAGCCGGACTTTATCTCAATTGTAGTGGTGCCTGCAGCGAGCATTTCTTTTGCCCTTCTTTCAGCCAGTTCTATGAGCTCATCCAGTGACGCGGCCCTTGTGCTTCTAACAGTGCTGTTGATTCCGCCCCCGCGTTTTAGAATCTCGGTGTAGCTCGCTCCTTTAAGTTTCATCAAAAACTCTTCATGTCGGCATCCTGCATAAATAAGATGTGTGTGGGGGTCAACAAACCCCGGAATCACAACTCGCCCATTGACGTCAAGTGTGAATTTCTCTCTGTACTTTTTCGAGAGTTCCTCTGAAGGTCCGACATCCATTATCCTGCCATTTTCCACAAAAATTGCGGCATCTTTGAGGATTTCAAGCCTGACATCCAGGGGAGCGATGGGCCCCTCCCCCTTTGCTGTAACAAGCTCACCAATATGGGTTATAAGAAGCTCAGACATCCAGGTTCACCACTTTTTTCGCATTCTCCTGGATAAACTTCCTTCTCGGCTCCACCTTATCACCCATCAGAATGGAGAAGAGCTTGTCCGCCTCTGCCGCATCCTCTAAAGTCACTTTCTTAAGCAACCTTCTTTCAGGGTCCATGGTGGTTTCCCAGAGCTGGTCAGGGTTCATTTCACCAAGACCTTTGTACCTCTGAATATTTACCTTGTCCTCTCCGATTTCTTTCAAAAGGTTTTCGAGCTCCTCGTCAGAGTGGATATACCAGACCTTTTTGCCCTTCTGAACCCTGTAAAGTGGTGGCTGGGCAATGTAGATAAACCCGGCATCAATCAGGGGTTTCATAAGTCTGTAGAAAAATGTCAGGAGAAGGGTTCTGATATGAGACCCGTCCACATCTGCATCGGTCATTATGATAATCTTGTGATACCTTGCCTTTGATGGGTCGCATTCCTCTTTCAGGCCTGAGCCAATGGCAGAAATGATGGTCTTTATCTCCTCGTTGGATAAGGCCTTATCCAGCCTCGCCTTCTCCACGTTTAGAATCTTACCCTTGAGAGGGAGAATGGCCTGGAATTCCCTGTTTCTCCCCTGTTTTGCAGACCCACCGGCTGACTCACCCTCAACGATGAAGAGCTCTGAAATTGATGGGTCTCTCGATGAACAGTCGGCAAGCTTGCCGGGCAGTGAATCAGAATCGAGGAAGCTCTTTCTCCTTGTAAGCTCACGGGCCTTTTTTGCAGCCTCACGTGACTTCGCAGCCAGAAGAGCCTTGTCGATAATCTTCTGGGCAACTCTCGGATTTTCCTCAAGAAATCTCATAAAGCGCTCGTAGAAAAGGCTCCGCACGAGTCCCTCAACATACCCGTTGCCGAGCTTTGTCTTTGTCTGGCCTTCAAACTGTGGGTCTTTGAGCTTTACATGAATGACAGCCGTAAGCCCCTCACGAACATCATCACCACTGAGGGAACGCTTTTTCAATAACCCTGTCTTTTTACCATAATCATTTAAGGCCTTTGTGAGAGCGGACTTGAAACCCGTCAGATGTGTCCCGCCCTCGTGTGTATTAATGGTATTTGCGAAGGTTAAGATGGTCTCTACAAATCCCGTGTTGTATTCAAGTGCAATCTCAATTTCCGTCCCATTTTTGCTGGCCTTCATGTAAAAAGGCTCATGCATGGGCTCGCGCGCCTCGTCGAGATAGCGGACAAACTCTTTAAGTCCGCCGGCATAATGGAATTCCTCTCTCTTTCCGCTCCTTTTATCCTCAACAACAATTCTCACTCCGGGAATCAGGAATGCAAGCTCACGGAGTCTGTCCCTCAGGATTTCAAACTCAAATCTTGTAACCTTGAAGACCTCTGGATCAGGCTTAAATGTGACCTTTGTCCCTGTCCTTTCCTCGTCGGTTTCCTCAACTTCCATCTCCCCAACTTTTTCACCGCGCTTAAACTTGAGCCTGTAGATTTTTCCATCGCGTCTGATTTCAACCTCAAGCCACTCCGAGAGGGCATTAACCACAGAAGCTCCGACACCGTGCAGTCCGCCTGATATCTGATAAACCTTGGAATCAAACTTACCACCTGCGTGAAGCTGTGTGAACACAACCTCTACTGCAGGCACCCCCAATTCAGGATGCAGGTCAACAGGAATACCACGTCCATCGTCCTCAACTGTAACACTTCCGTCTTCGTTGATGGTAACGTATATGTTTTTGCAATATCCAGCGAGAGCCTCGTCAATGGCATTATCTACAATTTCGAAAACGAGGTGGTGCAACCCTCTCCTGCCAATATCGCCGATGTACATTGCAGGACGTCTTCTTACACCCTCAAGTCCCTTTAGAACTTTTATATCGGAAGCCGTGTATTTTTCGCTCATGTTCTACTCCCTTTCATTCTTGTGAATTTTATATCTTTCAAAGCCACCCCAAATTTTTCCCGGACCTTTTTAATCATTCCGGGTTTCATCATCATTAAATTGTTCATCAGTGCAGGGTGCTTTACAGCAATGGTTAGAATCCCTTTCCTGAATTTGATGGCCTCTATATTGTAATCGAACCTGGCCGCATATTCCTCATTGAATTCACGGATAAAATTCTCTTGCATATACCGCTCCCAGAGTCCCATCCTTTTGAGTATATCTTTCAATGTCGAATCAATCCTTTCCATCATACCCTTCCTGATACTGTTTGATTCAGCTCAATTACATGAAAACCTTCGATTTTCCGAACCGAGGAAATGATTACCTGGCCGCTCAGATGGGAAACCACCCTTGAGATCAACTCGTCACCGAGGACACTCATGGGCTCATCAAGGATCAATACAGGTAGCTCCCCGAGCCGATCTCCAATTATTTCGCGCTCGGTGAGGAAAAGACCGATGAGTATGAGTCTTTTCTGCCCTTCAGAGGCAGCCGCTGCTGCAGGATACCCCTGAAAATTTATGGTTATCTTATCCCTGTGTGGGCCGACAAGTGAGAAACCGTTCCGCTTCTCCTCTTCAAAATCCTCTCTTGTATAGTTTTTGAATCCATCGAGTGAAGGCTCATAGCTAAAACTTACACTCCCATCGAGCCCGAGCTCGCGTAATCTGACATTCAATATATTTTCAATCATTTTGAGAAATCGCTCCCTCGAGGCAACAAGCCTTTCACCAACTTCATAAAGCTTGAGATTCCATGGAATCACGTGTTCCATAATGGGATTTTTCTTAAGAAGGGCGTTCTTCTCCTTAAGCGCCTTTTTATAACTCATCAAAAGCTGGTAATACGCTGGATCAAAGAAACTTCCGAAATAATCAATATTTTTGCGTCGTGCCTCAGGTGGTCCATCGACAATTTCCTGATCCTTTGCAGTAACAACCAAAGTAATAAAGGTATCAAAAATTTCGGCAAATGAATCAACACGCTTTTCATCAATTAGATAGTTCTTTTTACCCTCGTAATAGTGAACCTCGAGTGTATGCCTGGTAAACCCATTCTCAACTATTCCCTTTATATCGAAGCCAGTCTCCCCCCACATTATGAGCCCTGAGTCTTTAACACCCCTGAAGGAACGTGGAACCGAGAGATAGGCAATCCCTTCAAGCAGATTGGTCTTACCCACCCCGTTGGGACCAACGACAAGGTTAAGCCCGGGCTCAAACTCAAATAGCACGTCCGAGTAGTTTCTAAAATTATGGAGATACAGTCGGAAGATATTCATAAGTTGCGACACAATTATAACTCCAAAACCTATAAGTTTCAACCAATTTCATACAAAATTTTCGGCTTTTTGTTCTAATTTAGAAATTAAATTTCGTGTTAATTTTATTCTGAATAGTAACCAGCAAATTGGATGGTCAAAGAATATTGAATGATGCACTACAGAGACGACTATAAGAAAACCAGTCTCCACATTTCAACCCAAAAATTTCAAAAAGGAGGGGAGGTAAGATTTGCTGTGTGAAGGTGATTTTCAGCGAAAAACGCTGAAAATACATAAGGTCTGGCTGGTGGGGTTCTCCATCCAGATTTTCTTTGTGCTTGTTTAATCAAATTGCTCTGATATATAATTGTTCTGCCATGCGAACTATTTTGAAAAAGGATAAGGGATTTACATTGGTTGAGCTAATCATTGTTGTTGCCATTATTTCATTGCTGGCCGCCATTGCCATTCCTCAATACAGAAAATTCCAGCTGCGGGCAAAGGTTAGCGAGGCCAAGATCAATGTCAGAGCGATACGCAATTTAGAAGAGGCCTATGCCGCCGAACACGGGTTCTACGTGGCCTGTGCATCCACTCCACCATCTACGCCATCGCCTAAAAAACGCGACTGGCCCGACCTGCCTGAGAATGCAGGATTCAACCTCATTGGGTTCAAACCAGCAGGAAAGGTGTATTTTACATATGCTGTTAGACTTGGTAACACCGGAAGAATGCATGGGGGAATAAACTACTCAAAGAACGGTAAAATGTATGCAAATGGGAGCTATACGAATGTAGCTGAGGCCCGCTATGGAATCACTGACATCACTATCTATGCAACCGGGGACCTTGATGGCGACCACAACTTTGCAACTTTCTACACGACAGATGAAGAAACAGAGATATTTTCCTACCCGCCGGGCGCCGGGACATCTGTATTTTAACCCCCGTAAAGTATTCAAGGGCTAACTTCCATTTCCCTTTGAGAGTATTAGTGTTTATCCACGCACAAAGTGCGAGGTGAGGGGATTTCTATAAATTGCCCAGAAATCTAAGGTTTCTTGAGCGTACTGATCGGGAGGAGAAGAAGTGATTCACGAATGGACAGTTTAAATTATTACCCTATGATTTCTCAATAAATTCCCGCTTATTCCAAACGCCATTTTTCCTTAACTTAAAACTTAATCTCTACGGGTTTGGTTTAAATCAGAGTGTTCGAAAATGTTTCCTACTTTTAGCTTGGGTGAACAGAGTTAGGAGAAAAGCGATGGATTCGTAAAAAATTACAGATTCCGTATTCTTCAATTAGGATATAACAAGTCTCAAAACTCCCTCCTTTCCTTTGGAAGGGAGGGTTGGGGTGGAATGGATAGTTTAACGAAAGCATCTGTACATGTTCAGAAATATTGACGCTTTAGGCATCCTTAATCTAAAGAGGTTCAATCTACCCATTCTCCCCTGGCCCCTCCTTCCCCTTGGGATGGAGGGTAAATTTATCGACTGGTTTGCGATTATCAATGAGGTTACGTGGCTCCGTTGTGAAAGGTGGTAACTAAAATTTAGGATTTTTCGAACAAGCTTGGTTTAAATTGGCTTAGCCTTGAATTGGAGCTATGGAATTTTTCTTTCCTCCTTGAGTCTCTCCACAACCTGCCTGAGTCTTAGTGGATAGTCAGTAAAAATGCCATCAACTCCCATCCTGACGAGCCTGACCATCTGCTCAATCCTATCAACTGTCCAAACATGTACTGCAAGGCCCTTTCGATGAGCAGCCTTCACAAATCCCGGGGACACAACGGTGAGTTTTCCAAATTTTATGGGGACCTGAAGGGCATCACCTCCAGGTCTGTACAATCCAGTTAAGGCGAGTTTCTGTAGTATGTAAAAAATAAAAGCCTCCCTCTCGGATAGTCCTGTTGCCACCTCTGGAGCCTCTTTTCTGAATCTCGATATGGCTGTGTGGGAGAAAGAGGACACGATGGTGAGATTCTCCCTGTGGTACTTTCTGATCAAATCAGCAAGCTTCTTCTCAATCCCCCTGCCGGATCTCTTGATCTCAATGTTTATAATAACTCCCGGAAACTTCAGGAAAACTTCTTCGAGCGTGAGGATTTTTAGTCCTTTGCCCCTGAATGGGTAGGTTTCGCCATCCTTTGTGAACCAGTAGCCGGCATCTAATTTTTTTAATTCGGCGAGGGTCAAATCTTCGATTTGACCCTCGCCGTTCGTCGTCCTCGATACATCACTGTCATGGAACACCACAATGACTGAATCCCTGGTCATGTGGATGTCAAGCTCCAGTGCATTTGCCCCTTCCTCAAGCGCATACTTGAACGCCGGAAGCGTACTTTCGGGATATTCCCCACTCGCTCCACGATGGGCAAAAATTATGAATTTGTGGTTTTGAATGATGGGCTTCGGCTCCTTTTTTGTGTAGCCAGAAAGAGATATCGAGAAAATCTGAAGAACAATATAAAAGACGACAACACCGATTAAAAATCTCATATTTCTTTGTAAATTCGACCAAGAGAGTGTCCGGGCATACTGATTTCAATATCTAAAAAATACCCGAATGGGGTCTCAAAAACCTCGTACCCAACATTCTCAAGACGTTCGTGTGCCCTTCTCAGCACCTCCCTTGAAAACTCCGGAGAAGCCTTGCTCTTTGAAAGATGTGCAAATGAGTGGAGAAGTACCCTTTTCGTGCCAATCTTGCCGCAGAGCCATTTGATATTCTTAATGAGGTTTGTAACAACCTTCCCACTCCTCTCCTCGTCCTCCTGCTCCACATGAATAAAGGCCATGACAAGGTCATGGAGCTCGCGGGATTCAGGCTCTGGGTCAGGATTATCGAGACCCTTTTGGGCAGGCCTATAGGCAACTCTATTGGCATGAACCAGAACTACTCTCATCTGTCACTCCTTCCTTGATTTTAACCAAATTATATAATGCCTCATTGGCTGGCATATCAACTCTCAGCCTTCTCGAAAGCTCTACGATGTAGCCTGAAATGTAGTCATTCTCAGTCCTTCTGCCATTCTCAATATCCTGGAGCATAGATGAACGATTGTTACGGGTCTTCTCAAGAACCTCAGTAACGAGCCCAAGTGGGTCTCCTGTGGTTAATTCTATGGAAAGAAGCCTGGTAAGTGCCACGATTTCATCCACGGTTTTCCTCACTATTCTAAAATTCCCGGGACGTAGTAACTCACCATTCTGGACCTCTAAAATGGCACTCAGTGGATTGACCGCTGCATTGATCAGGGCCTTGGTCCAGAGGATAGACTTGTATGAGGGATGAAATTTGATAAAAGGCAACTTCAAAATCCCGGGCAGTAGGGTCCCTTCCTCAAAGGGAGCGACAAGCGTTTCCCCCTTAATGGATGCAACAACTGTTTTGGTATGAGACTCCCTGTATCCTCCAAGTGTCGTAACCCCAAAGAACACTTTTCCCCTCTCGTGTATATATTTTGAAACTATCTCCACGTGCTTGAGACCGTTCTGGAGGAAAAGGTAATAATTAGCATTGAGCCTGCCCAATAGGGCCTTTAGGGCACATTCAAGCTGATAGGATTTTGTGGTGAAAACAGCAAGGTCATAGTCTTTTTCCGCAGAGAAAATCTCGGGGTTTAGCGTTTCTTCACTTCCATCGGGCAAAGCGAGTGTAAGCCCCTCGGTATTAATTTGTTCAAGTCTGGACGATGATGAGTGATACACAGAAACCTCACTTCCTGAGCGAAAAAAAAGGAGAGCAAAAATTGAACCTATGGCACCGGGGCCTACAATCAGAACTCTCGGCATATTATTCAGAAATTGATTTGAAAATTTCCATGCCTCTTTCCTGCGGGGGCTTCGTCACAAGAGATAGAATGATAAAGACTACGCTCGCCACGACCAGTCCCCAGATTGCCGGATGCCATCCGTAAAGCTTTACTTGCAGATGGAAGAACTTGAGTAGAACCAGAACCGCGACCCCGGAAATCATGGACCACAGTGCAGCCGGGGCTGTTGCCCTCTTCCAGTAAAGAGCCCCGATCACCGCGGGCAAAATCTGGAGTGTCCCGGCAAAGGAAAGGATTGAGAGCTGAACAATGAGCTTTGGCGGATTGAGTGAGATAAAGAAAATTATCACCGAGAGTGTGATCACAACGAGCCTGTTTATCATGAGTTTCTTTTTCATGGTCAGCTCTGCAGATTTTTCAAGCACAATATCTCGCGTAAAAAGGGCCGAAAGCACTAATAGCTGGGAATCTATGGTTGAAAGTGCGGCAGCAAACACTGCCATGATGCCAAATATCATCAGGGCCGGCGAGAGCTCAGAAAGCACCTTTCCAAGTACCATATCACCACTTTTTAAGTGGGGCCAGACATAGGCGGCACCAATGCCGAGGATGAGGGACGGGAAAAGGACAAATGAGGCAAAAGCCGCTATTCCGATCATGGATTTTCTGAGGGTTTCCACATCTTTTGCGATAAAGTATCGGGTTGTGAGCTGAAACTGAGTGGCAGGCATGGCAAAAATCATGATAAAGAATGAAATCAGCATGGGGGTGGTGAAGAGCCCTTTTGGGCCTGGGATGGTGAGAAGCTCCTTTTTGACAGAATAAACCTGTTGAAACATATTTGATAGGGAGCCAAAGTGCTTTGATAGAAACCAGAAGCTCACGGCGTAGGCTCCGATAAAAAGGGTCAGACCGAGTATGGCGTCAGTCCAGGCCACAGCCCTCATGCCGCCGGTTTCAATGTAGATATAGGTCGCTATGAGAGCAATAATGAGTCCAACAAGATAGGGTATCCCCGCAGCACTCTCTAAGAGTTTTGCGATTCCAATAGCCTGAATGGACATGTACGGCAGGAGGAAGGCAAACTCAATTAACACGACCACTACAAGGGTTGTGTATGATTCGTAGCGTTCACCTAAAAACTGTGCTGGAGTAACAAAGTGGAATTTCTTGCCAGCCTTCCAGATTCTATAACCTACAAGGGGAACCATGAGGGCCATGAATGTGTCCACCACAGCGATGAATATCCACGAGCCAATTCCGTGGGTGTAGAAAAACCCGGGCATACCAACAAGAGTGAAAGCGGAAAATAAGGTGGCACTAAAGGTGAGGAAGGTAATTATCCAGCCTATATTTCTACCGGCTACATAAAACTCTTCAATATTCTTTCTGGAAACAGATTTAGCTCTGTATGACACCCACGCGCTGATTGCTATCAAAATGAAAATTGCCAGAACCGCATAAAAGGTAATCATTTCTTGCCCTCCGGATTCCAGATTTTTGCGTAGATGATTACGGCAATAAGGAGTATGAGTGTAAAGACAAGCATCCAGAATAGGTCATAGGGCATTCCCCATATAAATGGCTTAATCTTGTGGGGTTTAATGATTATGGGAAGATAAATCAATAACCAGATAATGACGAAAATCCAAGCCATAATCAACCTCCCTGGTGAATTTTTTGAGGATTTATGTATATTTTATCCCAAACACATAATTTTGTCACTGAAATTGAGGGCTTGTTCGCCCCCCTCCTCTCCCTGACGTCACCCACGAATTTCTGGATAATAACACCTTATCCCTTGCCACGTCTTCAAAAAGGTGTACTACGCTCAATATTTGAACACTCTCTTTATACGGTATAAACGAATATATCCTTTCGATAAAATTGTTGATTTAGTGCGAAAAATCGAATTTCTCGCCCAGATTGCATTGTATAAATATACATGATGAGCAAAAACATGGGTGATGTCAGCCTCCTCTCCTCCCCCCACGCACTTTGTGCGTGGGGGGAGATAACAATAATGTTTGTCAAGATTGATAATAAGGTTATCATAAAATATGGTATCGCTAATATCGTAAAACAGTTTTACCTCTGCCTTCTTTTGCCTTTATGATTTTTGACAATATTACCCCCT
>JALXCE010000225.1 GCA_026991055.1 Caldifarciminota bacterium
CCATCATTGGTGGAATCGTGGGTTACGGGTTGCTCTATGCGGGCCCGAAAATCGTCAACTGGACAAAGCTTACCTATGTAGTTTTGAGCTGGATAATTTCGCCCATTCTTGGGGGACTTGTGGGCTTCGCTGTTTTCTGGCTAATAAGGCTGAGTATTTTGAATACAAGGAAGCCCTATGAAAATGCTAAGAAGTGGGCACCAATATGGATAGGTCTCGCATTCTTTATCGTTGGGATGACCTTCTATATTAAAACGGTTCACGGAAAGGACCTCGTGAAGGCAGCGCTTGTTGGGCTGGGCTTTGCTCTTGTGGCCTTCCTGGCCTCGAAAATCTGGGTTCACTTCAGGAGGGATACAGCGGATGAGTATCAGGCTGTTGAAAATATATTCAAGAGCGTCCAGGTGATAACCTCCTGTTATGTTGCACTTGCCCACGGGGCCAATGATGTTGCCAATGCAATAGGGCCTGTTGCGGCTGTGTATAGTGCAATAAAAGGGGGATTGCAGGGGTTTATGGTGCCGGTACCAAAGTGGATTCTGGCCTACGGAGGTATCGGAATTGCAATTGGGGTAACCACCTATGGATACAGGGTGATGAAAACTGTGGGGACAAGGATCACGGAGCTTACAAATACTCGTGGTTTCAGCATTGATTTTTCAGCTGCAACTGTTGTGCTTGTTGCTTCCCGAATGGGACTCCCCATTTCAACCACTCATACAGTGGTGGGAGCTGTGGTGGGTGTGGGGCTCGCCCGTGGTCTCAGTGCTATCAATAAAGGGGTTTTGAGGGATATTGTGGTTTCATGGTTTGTTACAATACCGGTGGCTGCTGTTTTGGCGGCAGTTTTCTTTAAAATATTCATGTACATCTTTTAGGAGGTGAAATTATGCCTTTCTGGCTTAAGATATTCTCAAAAAGTCCATTCAAACCAATGATTGAGCATGGTAAAGTTGTAAAAGATACAGTGGAAACCCTCGAGCTGGCGGTTACAGAATGGTACAAGCAGAATTATGATGAGATGGAGAGACTCTGTGGAAAAGTGGATCAGCTTGAGAAGGAGGCGGACAGGCTCAAGGAATCCATCAGGGATTCATTGAGCCACAGGATAATGATGCCTGTGAGCAGAAACGATGTGCTCCTCTATCTCTACTATCAGGATAAGATTGCGGACAGGGCGCAGGACGTTGCAAAGTGGTTACCTTTAAGGAAAAATAAAGACCTTTTGCCCGAAGAACTGAGGAAAATCGTGCTTGAAATGGCGAAGGAGAGCATTGATGCGGTGAGGGGCGTTTACGAAGCTATCACCCAGCTTGATGTTGTCCTTGAGAGTGGATTCAACGAAGAGGAGATAAAGAAGGAGTACGAAATAATCAAAAAGGTTGAGACGGTCGAGAGTAAGATTGATAAGTATGTGAGCTATATCCTGAACTACGTTTTCCAGCACGATGATGACATGAAGTACTCTGAGGCGCTTTACATCTTGAACTTATCGAGACTCTTGAGCTCAATATCAGATAAGGCAAAGGACTCTGTGGAAAGAATCAGGCAGATGTTAGCACGTTCCTGAGCAGGAGGATAAGGAGTACAAAAATATTTGCGATAATTAGGTAGAGTTTAAGATGCGTATTTTTCCAGTTTCCGGCAAGTCTGAATTTCTTCACAGGTTCAATGTACTTGACGCCAGAGTCGCTAAAATTCACTCTCTGCCCTGAAAGAGCAGAGATTCCCTCGAATGTTTGAAACAGGTCTGAGAGTTTTTCTATCTGGTCCTCATCAACACAGTGAAGCACGAGGAAGGTTCTAAAGGTTTTCCCCTGTGGATATATTAGCTCTTCTATGTAAAGACTTGAATCAGCGGGGCTGAGGATATCAAAATCATGTCCAATTAGAACAAGATTTCGCCCTTTTGCATTTTTTTTGGTGCTATCTGCCGTGGAAAGTACAAGAGTTGAATTTATAGTGCCACTCAGGCCGATAAATCTTGAGAAGTTAACTGCGAGCTTGAGCTTCTCCGGTGTGTAGTGGTCCATGACTATGGCTGTTTTAAGGTTCTTATAGGTAGCTCCTACTGGAAATGCCATATATTTCAGGTATTTCAAATCTGGGAGAGTAACACTCCAGGTTCTTTTTATATCAAAAGCTGATTTATTGCTCATGAAAACATGCGGCTTGATGTCATGAGCCACACTTCTCAATTCAACTTTGATATTGAGATTATTTCGTAGTTGCAAAAACTCACCAGGGATTTTTAAGTCGAGTCCATTTTTGACCTGAGAAAAGTAATAGGTTCCAAGTGCATGTCCATTGAAAAATACACTGAATTTTGACGTAAAGGGATCAAGGATTTTGTCCGTGACGAATGAGAGTTTAACGTGGCCACTTTGAGGATAAAATTTGGTTCCGGGCAAAAAATTGATTTTTATTGTTGTATCAGCCCTTTCTCCTTTCAGTAAAATGTCATTCCATTTCAGGTCGGAGAGTTTGAACTTCCCTTCAGGCGGTGCGACCCATTTTTGATTCAAAAAGATATTTTCAGTCCCATAAATAATCGCGTGTCCATTTTGGGCCTCGAAGGAGTTGTCCATGAGCGTCGAAAGGCCCTTTCTAATTCCATCAGGAGTAGCAGAAGATATGATAAGGACAGGGACTCCCAGGTTGTTTGTGACAAAGATGAGTACTCCAGCTTTTTTATTGATTTTTTTACCCCCAATTGTCTGCCAGATGAATTTTCCTTTGTAGCCACGAGCGATGTTCATCCCCGCATCCTGGCGGATTTTCCCCAGGATTTCTGAAATGTACGGCTGCTCTTCGGGTGTCCCGATTACAACTATTCCTCCACTTTTAACGCCTGCTGGGTTGGTTTCAAGAACAACATAAACCGAGTCCCCGTAAAGAAACCCCATCACCTGAGAGAATAGGGAAAGCGCTGAAAGTGTTTTAACACTGGCCTTTTCTGGAGCCACAAGATATAGTTTTCCTGATGATAGTTCTACGAATTTTGAGATAGAGGAAAACTGTATGTTTCTTCTCTCAACATCAGCACCGATAGCGATGGAGTCAATTTCAATGGTGTTTTTTACCCCATAATCAATGGGCCCATCGAGGAAGAATTCGAGTCTATTATATTTGCCGAGCCAGGTGGTCGGGAAAGTTAGATTCAAATAGTTTGATGTATCGCTAATAAGTGAGCTGTGAAGGGTGTGGTAGTTTAATGAAACTTTCAGGAAAAATCTCCTCGCGATGGTGTCAAGAATCTGGTAATGGATTTTTAGAACGGATTCTCCCGGCTTCAAATAGTCAGCGAATGGGATTTTGAAAATCTGATCGCTGTAATCGCTGGGACTTCTTAAGACCACGGGGACTTTTATGCCTATCTCTGCAGCCCTGATCCAGCGAAACTTTGCTAATAGTGGCAGGATAAGGAGCAGAAAAAATAGTAGCCTTTTCATACGTGTTTAGTTTACACAATATTTTCAACTGACACAAATCGGTGGTCTATTTCACACTCTCTATGATGAATTTCAGGTATTTAGGCATTGCCTTTGGGTCCTGAGCAGTAAAGAGGTTCCCGTCTCGCTCGAAAGGTTCACCGGTGTAATTACCACCAGCGTTTATGATGTCGTCCTTTATTGCAAAGTAGCCTGTTACCTTCTTGCCTTTGATGATCCCCGCTGAGATGAGCACCCATGGCCCGTGGCAGATGGTACAAACAGGCTTGCCCGCTTCGTACATTTTTCGCACAAATTCAAGGATTTTTTCGTTTCTCCTCAATCTATCCGGGGCATAGCCACCGGGGATAAAAACGAGGTCGAATTCTTTCTCCATGCCATCCTCAATTGACCGGTCGGACTTGAATTTGAGGCCATTCTTGCCTTTGTATTCCCTCACCTCCGGGGCTACCACGACCACATCCCATCCTTCCTCTTTAAACCTGTAAAATGGATACATAAACTCAGATTCCTCCACAAAATCTTCTAAAAGTAAAGCGACCTTCATGGCTTCACCTCCTCTAAAAGATGTAGTTTTTCTTCTTTCTTCGTTTGATCCTGTGTCTCTCTTTTTTGTGTCCTTTTGCCTCAAAGAGGGCATCACGGTAGAGGGCAGCTTTTTCGAAATCAAGGAGCGATGCTGCGATCTTCATGCGTCTTTCAAGCTCTTCAATAAGCTCATATTTGTCCAGGGACCGTTTCAACTCCTCAATTTCTTCTGCAACCTCGTTTTCCTCTTTTGTTAAGATTCTTTCATCTGCAACTTTGGTGGTTTTTAAAACCTGCTCCACGGATTTTTTAATGGTTTTGGGCACTATCCCGTGCTTTTTGTTGTATTCTATCTGGAGCTTCCTTCTCCTCTCCGTTTCCTCGATGGCCCTTTTCATAGCCGGTGTAATGGTGTCAGCGTACATGATGACCTCACCCGCAGAATTTCTCGCTGCCCTGCCGGCAATCTGTATCAATGATGTCTCCGAGCGTAGAAAGCCGGTTTTATCTGCATCTGTGATGATAACGAGTGAAACTTCAGGAAGGTCGAGCCCCTCACGAAGCAGGTTTACCCCAACAAGAACATCAAACTCCCCGAGCCTGAGCTCGCGAAGTATCTCCACTCGCTCAATTGCGTCAATCTCCGAGTGGAGATATTTTACCCTGAAGCCCATTTTAAAGAGGTAATCGGCCAGATCTTCGGCCATCCGCTTTGTGAGCGTTGTAATTAAGACTCTCTCTTTCTTTTTCACTCTTTTGCTGATCTCGTTGATTATGTCGTCTATCTGATTTTTGGTGGGTTTTACGGTGATTTTTGGGTCAACAAGTCCCGTGGGCCTGATAATCTGCTCTACAACAATACCACCGGATTTTTTGAGCTCGTAAGGACCGGGAGTAGCAGACATAAAGATTACCTTATCCCACATTTCTTCGAGTTCACTGAATTTTAAGGGTCTATTGTCCAGTGCAGAGGGGAGTCTGAAGCCGTACTCAACCAATGTCAGCTTCCTCGAGCGATCCCCGTTGTACATACCCATCAACTGGGGGATGGTTACATGGGATTCGTCAATAACCATGAGGAAATCGTCGGGGAAGTAGTCGATCAGTGTCC
>JALXCE010000226.1:0-12989 GCA_026991055.1 Caldifarciminota bacterium
TAATTTCAAAATCTTCCACCTTGCTAACAGTAAATTGTTTTTATTTAATAACGCTAGTGTCGATAAATGTCTCGCAGAGTTTTTCTCACTTTCTTCGACAAGCAAATATGTAACGCCATCTGGTTTAGTATTTAAAAATAAGAGTGGGATCATCCCATATTTTTTCTTTATATCATATTTAAAAATTTCGTCAAAATGCTTACCTTTCAAGTGATACCCGTGAATTTTATTTCTTTCTAATACCGTGATATAATTACCTATGGATGTTTCTCTGTATCCTGTTATATCATAAAAGCTTTGTAACGAAAAAATTAAATCGTTCGTATCTTCGCCAAATAACGCAGTCCCTAACGAAGCTATCAAAAGCCCTTTGCCTAAATCAAATCGAGCCTCACCTTCTGCGATTTTTAAAACGAAATTAAAAGCCCAATTTTTAAGGAAGGCTCCAGCTCCTGGAGATTTCTTTTTGTAAACAAAATACTTCTTGTTATACTTCACACTATCCGGGTTCACTTTATATACACTTATAAACTTTAATGAATTGTTTACAGGAGAAATTATAGTTAATTTCTTATCCACTTCTCTCACACTTGAGATACCCCCATAAATATTAAAGAACGTGCAATGTCTGTCTTTTAAAAACAGGGGAAGATAATTATTGGATAGTTTTTTAGTAAATCCTGTTAGATATACTATATTCTTAAATTTCTTGCGCTCAAATGTTGAGTATGTAGATCCCCAACACCAATTAATTACTTTCCCATTTTTTAAATCCAGCATTTCGTAAAAGTTAGTAAAATACAAAATTGCAGTTGAATCATCATATACATATATTTTAGCTTTTTCCCACTCTTCACATTTAAATTTTTTCTCCCACAATAATTTACCGTTATTTACATCGTATGCGCTTAAATTGATAATATCTTCGAGAAAAAAGTAGCCGCCATACCACATAGTTAAAAGAAAATTTCCTGTTTTTAAAATTTTGCGTGGGGTTTGAGGGAAAGCCAAGAGCAACTTTTTACCATTGTAAATTAAACAAGAGGAATCATGTGGTATTAAAACCCAGAGACCATCTATATATGTTCTTTTAATATATTGCGGAGTTTTAATGTAATGCCACTCACCCCTTTTGGCATCATAGGTATAAGTGTAATCCATGTAATAGAACATACCATTTACTACACTGTCAAATTTGCTTGTAACTTCTGTCATTCCAAGCTTGTTTTTAGACATTGATATTTGGAACAAGTCCTTCGCATCTTTCTCATCAATTTCTACTGGAACTAGTTTGGGATTTAAAATGGGAGCCGGTATATTCTTTCTCGATACACATGAAGTTGAAGTAGCCATTACAATTACAACCAATGTGAAGATCAGAGATAAGTTATTATTTGTTTTGTGCATTTCTAACCTCCTTTTAAAAATTTCCTCAAAAGGTTCCTTCCAAAATGACCGCAATTTTTATTCCACAGAGAAATGTAACTTAAAGTTTAGAAAATTGTAATTAATAAATAACCAAATGGTCTCAAATTGATACTTTTAAGTATCAATTTGAGACCATTTAATTCTTGTGAAATTAATCAATTCTAAGCTTTCCCTCTTGTTTACATACATGGTAGTCTATATTTGATATTTCGATTTTAATTTAACTATCAAATCAACAATGTACTTCACCAAAAACAAGTTCACGAAGATATATATCCTGAGAATTATTATCACTGAACAGAACTTTTATGAACATGGCCATTGTAATTTCTATTATGCACGCATTAAAATCAGTATTTGAATTATGAATGTCCTGCTTCTTTTGATTTTGGGGATATCAATACAGATTAAAACCTTTGAAACTGGTATAAAAGTAGTTGTCAAACCCAGCAAAGATAAAGTATATATCCTGCGTTCTACGACTTATGCAATTTTTGGTTATCAGTATCCTTCTCTAAAGCTTCAATGGATAATACCAAATGCGAAATTTCCAATATCAGTACCCAGATTCTGGAAAATAAGATACCTGCCTGCATTATCTATTCATGGGACGGCCATTTACAACATTGATGTAATCAAAGGGGAAATTGTTGATAGCTTCGAGGTAAATTTTCAAAATTACAACTCTGCAAGTATTGAAGGAGAGGATAATAGTTGGGTTATAAATTTTGGCACCAATGTTAACCCAACCCGTTCATTTTCTGTATTAAACATTAAAAATTCAAAGAAATTACGTCCTATTGTAACAAGAGCAGGTTGTTTCATAAGTAACCTCACATTTCAATATGGAAGATATTTTGCAGTTTGTGCCAGTGGATTATCACTTCAAAGTCCAGAGGAAAATATGTTATCTGATAGTCATACTGGGTTGGTAGAAATAGGAATAAACGGGAGATTTACCGACAGATACCTGATGGAATTTATGGGATACGCTTATTCTCCATTACTATACCTAAATCCACGAGACTCAATTTTGTATTATGCTATGAAGGTTATAAATTACAATCCTTTTAAATACAGAATTTCTACTCTTGTGAAGTTTAAAGTTCCAGGATTCAAAGTCCTCATAATGAGAACTTTTAATAGAACGAGTTTTTCTGAGATAAAGACAACAGAAATGAACGGAAAATTCTATGTTTTGGCAATAGATAACATTGGAGATAGATTGTATATCTTTGATAAAAATTTCAATGTCCTAAAGACCATAAAATTCAATTTAGAGCCTATAAAGGAAGATGACCGTGAAATCTCTTATAATTATTATTGGATGGAGATATGGAAAAATAAAATACTGTATTTATTCACTGATAGAAAAGTTTTGTCATACGATCCTCGCTCTTCAAATCTTAGCAATAAACCTGTGACCTGTAAGGTTTTTACCCTTGATTACCCTTTTGACACACCACCAAAGAAGGTAGCAGAGTTCAAAGTGTTTCATTCGTTCAGTGTAGCCAAGCTGGAAAATAGGAATGAGTTCATCGTGTTTTCAAACAAACCTTTTAGGGATAAATTGATTATTTTAAAACTGAATTCGGAAGGAAAATGATCGCAAAATTAATATTTTTTCTTCTATTGAACCAACCAGAAGTTATCTCCTTTCAGAAAATTTTAATTCAGCTCCCACTTACTTTTGACTTCTATAAGGAGCCTAATCTTTTCGCTTATACTACTAATAAAAAATTCTTGAAAATTAGACTTGATAAGAAAAAAATTTCCATTGTAGACTCCGGGGATATATATGGAGTAAGTGGAAATGTTTATTATGGTGCATATACAGCTGATGGCATTTATTTGTTTTCCACCCAGGGAATTTATTTCGGAGGAATAAAAAGTTTTGAAAAAGTTTGTGACGAGTCTTCGGTCTTTTATTCGGATACCTACGAGGGGCGTCTTTATGCACTGGGAAGGAGACATTTTTATATTTTATTGAAAGGAAGAATATCCAAAAGATTTAATCTTCACGGCAATACAGGAGCATATTTTGCTGTAAAGGATGGAAGATATGCAATAATAGGTGGGAATGGGGAGCTCTTTAGATTAGATCTTACTTCTGGAGACATTAAAATCTTAGATTCCTTAACACACAGGAGAATTTACAACTACTACGAAATAAGAAGCAGATTCGATTTCTGGCATCTGAGGTACCATCCATTTATAAACTCCTCTCGATATTCTATCTATTATGTAGGGGATAGCTTTACTGAAGTCACTAATAAAGGTTATTACGTAATAG
Source organism: Caldifarciminota bacterium (assembly GCA_026991055.1). Classification (GTDB taxonomy): domain Bacteria; phylum Hydrothermota; class Hydrothermia; order B15-G9; family WFZT01; genus WFZT01. The sequence goes on from JALXCE010000226.1 coordinate 3,722, forward strand.
TAGATAGTTCTGGACGTGTAATAAAAAAAATCACCCTGACAGTTACTCCGTTGAAAATGTTTAAATACAGAGGTTTCTTAATTATCGTCGGTAAAGATTTTGCTTTTATGGCGGATAACATGTATATGCCTTCAACGTGGATTTTTGTTTTGGACACAATAAACTTTGATGTGGTGGATTCATTCTCCTATGCTTACACCCCTTTGAGTGTAAATATTATTAGTAATGAATACTGGGTTTTATCAAATTCTTTCGGACTTTTATATCTGTTTAAAGATTTGAATTTTAATAGGTTTATAAACAGGATGACTCTGGCAAATGGATTAATGTTGGTTTCTGGAGCACTTAAAATCGACTATGATGGCGACCGTGATAGTGATCTTGTGTTTATCGGATTATCTAATGCTGCTATTAAGAAAGAAGAAAGAGTTCATAGCATTCTCATTTTGAAAAACAATATATCCGAAGCTCAGAATTTTGCTTTGGATATGCTTCGACTTGCAAGAGAAAAGAAAAATTTGATAGAAGCTCCCAGAGCCTTGAACTACGTTGACATGGCCCGTAGTATCTTTTCGGTAATATTGCCGGAAAGCCTGGATACAGCAAATCGTTTAAGGGCACGCATTTATCCATTATACCGGGCAAATATTTTTATCACTAAAACTTACAAATATTCTATTCTTGTGGTCTTACTTGCTATTATTGCTATTTTATATTTCAGACTACAGAGTTTGAAGGATAAAGTAAAACCACCTCCACCTGGTAAATTCCTTGAGAAAATGTTTGCGTATCCTCTATTTCATAAATACACAGTAAGGGTTGCTCCGATGCTTGAGTCTTCTTTTACACAACAATTTGTAGAGGAAGTTCAAAAAGACTCTAAAGACCTACACGACTATCTCGTAATGCCTGAAGTATCAAATGCATTCCAGAATTCAAATAAGTTCTGGAAAAGACTTTACCGGGCTTTGAAAAAAAATCTGCGCGATATCGAGCTATTGGCAAATATTTATTTCAAGAGGAAAAGGCTAAGAAAGTTAGCAGAGATTCTATTGAGAAGAAACCTCAAAAGTATCGGGAAATTGAGAGAGCAGTTTGGTCAGGGTTTAAAAGAATCAAGAGGCGATATTGTAATAAAGGCATTACTTCCAGCAATAGAGGAGGTTAAGAAAAAGTATCCAAAAGTAAACTTCGAGACGCAGCTAAATGGCTCGTTTTCTTTTAATTTCTACGAAGATGAGTTAAAGGAATTTAAAAGGATATTCCATGCAATTCTAGAGAATGCGGCAGAATCCTTTGAAGACTATACATTGCAGGAACCACCGCGAGTAAAAATTACTGTTACAGATGACGAGCTTGAGCTCACCATAAAGATAGAAGATAACGGCAAGGGAATGTCACCTGATGTACTCGATAAAATCTTCATTCCGGGATTTAGCTATAAAAAGCATAAGGAGGGTGGAGGGTATGGACTCACTGGTGTTAAGTCATTTATTGAAAAATATGGGGAAATTTATGTAGATTCAGAAGTTGGTAAAGGGACAACTTTTATAATAAAGATTGAACTAAAATAAAAAGGAGCAGGAGTTATGGCAATATTTGTCCTCGATGATGATGGAACAATTGAAGAGGTGGTAAGAAAAGCATTCCCCGATAAGGAGATTCGGAGATACACAATAAGTAAAGATTTCGTAGAGGACCTCACTAAAGATAGGGATATTGACCTCATAGTTATTGACCTTGTGATTCAGAGGGAAAAGGGGAAAGAAGCCCTGTACTTTGCAAAAAATCCTAACGTAGAGGGACTTTTTGTATTAAAGAGAGTCAAAGAGATTTTCCCCGAGCGTAAACCTATTCTCGCAACAAAGTTTGCGAGGGATGATGTGTTTGCCAAGGCACTGCGTCTTGGTGGAATTCCGCTGGAAATCAAGGATTTGAACATAGCGATTAAAAAATTTCACGAATATGCCCCCAGCCTATCCGGTAAGATTGAAAATTTAAAAGAGTTAGCCAGAAAATACAGACAGGTCGGGTATATTGCGGTTTCATTAAAAACTCTGCGTGTCCTTGAGCTTGCAGATAAATTTGCAAGGTCAAAGCATCCAATTCTTATTACAGGGGAAGTTGGGACCGGTAAGGATGCACTTGCAAAGGCAATCGCAAAAGTCTATGGTTTCCCTAAATTTATCAGCTTCGATATAGGTAATTATTCAACAGAGCTTGACCACCTCCACGCGGAGTTATTCGGGGTAGGGAAAGGAGCTTTTACAGGAGTTAGTGAGCACAAAGGCTTATTTGAAGTAATAGGGGAGGGGGTTCTGTTTTTAAATGAAATCGGTGATTTGCCTTTACCACCTCAGGGAAAACTGCTGGATGTGCTCGAGTCGGGGCATTTTTACAGGATGAGAACATCAACTCCAATTAAATTTAGGGGAAAATTGATATTAGCCACAAATAAGAATCTGCTCCAGATGGTTAAGGATGGCATGTTCAGGGAAGACCTGTTTAACAGGATTTTTTCGCATCACATTGAGATTCCACCTCTAAGAGAGAGAAGAGAGGATATTCCTACGCTTATAAAATTTAAGGCACCGGAGTTGAAGTTTAGTGATGCAGCTATGGATTATTTGTTGAATAAATTTGATTATCCAGGGAATATCCGAACGCTCTTTAGGCTACTTGAGAGATTTATAGATTACGGACTCGAAACAGTACAACTTGAAGACGTGATGATGGCAACAACATTGATGGATACAAAAACAAGAGATACCAGGCAAGGAATCGATCCTGATGAGCTCTTTGAATTTATGCTTGAAAACTCTCTTAGACTGCAGGACTTAGAAAAGATGTTATTAAAAAGTGGGGTAAAAAAATTCGGATTGAAATGGAGCGAGGACACGTGGGGAAGACTTGGAATATCCAGGGCAAAGTTTTTCAGATGGAAGAAGTCTGGGAAATTACCTACTCCTTCTATTCCAAAGCTTAATTCACGAAAACAATTTTAGCAATTTGTATCAGGTTGATACTTTTTAGTATCATATTGATACCAGTAACATTTTATCTAAACCCATCTCACTTCCCCAATGGTAGCCATAGGATTTTGCCTGAATAACTTGTGCCTTTGACTTTCCAGAGATAAATCCCGGCTGTGGGTGGTGAAAAACGATATATTCCACGCACAACTTGCTGGGTAATCAATCTTCCCGTTAAATCAAAAATCCTGAGATCGTAAACCTTTTGGTCCGGAAATAGAAATTTGATGTATTCCCCTGAATTTATAACTTTAATCTCAGGCTCAAAAGATGCATTCTCCTGGACCAGAAGCGGAATGTACCCAAGAATTTGAATACCCGCAGTGTATGTCGCAACATACGCTCTGGCATTTACCACATACACATCCCACGTATAGTCAGAAGTAACGTAGTAACCCACTTCCTGTGGTGAGGTAGCATTAGACACATCTATTACCCTGAGCCCCTGATATCCGTCCGCAATATACACAAACCCTCCTTCTTCAAAAACTCCATTGGCATATCCGGGAGTATCCAATGAACCTATTAATTGAGGATTCTGAGGATTACTCACATCAATAATCTTCAAGCCACTCTCCCCGTCAGCAAGATACACAAGGTTACCTTCCACAAAAACATCCTCTGTATGTCCATCAGTGTCTAAGTATCCAACCTCATATGGACTTGATGGATTACTTATGTCAATAACTCTTAGCCCCTCGCTATAATCAGCAACATACGCATAATTTTCAGCGACCACAACACTTTTTGCATTTCCAGGCGTATTGTAAGACCCAGCTCCAGGAGGAAAAGAGTTCAACCGCGTGATATAAAGCCCGTTGTTACCACTCGCAGAATATGCATAAGACCCCACGACATATACATTGTAGGCTCCTGTTCCATACAGGAAAAACCCCGTGCTCTGGGGATTTATGGGGTCTGCAACCGAGACTCTCTCAAATCCATAACATCCCTCAGCAACGTAAGCATTGCTACCATCGGAGAAGACTTCGATGGCACGGTAATTCAAGACAATATGGCCGACTTCCGCAGGATTCTGGGAATTTGAAACATCCAGTATGCGTAAGCCAGAGTCACCATCGGCAACATAGGCATAACCATTCCCGACAGAAACCCCATAAGCCTGCCCCGGAGTATCATAATTTCCAAGAAGCATAACATTTAATGAATCAACCGCTATCAGGTGGATTAACAGTATAACTCCAAACATATCATCCCTCCTTTTCATCCCATATCTGCAATTTTCCTTCCATAGTCTTGGTATTTGGAGTAAGAGGAGCTGGAATATATGTTAAATTTCAGGGCTACATAAGTCTTTACAACACCTGAAGTTTGCGTGATAATGAAGTAAGGAGGTTTGCCATGATTAAGGGAGATTATAGAAAGAGAAGTTACTGGCTTGAGTCACTTGGGGAGATTCAGCCCAATCCTTCACTAAAAGGTGAAGATAAAACCGATATTGCTATAATCGGTGGTGGATACACGGGCATGTCCACGGGCTTTCATTTGAAAATTTATGATAAGGGAATAGATGTGACACTCCTTGAGGCAGAGATATGCGGGTACGGGGCCAGTGGGCGAAACGGTGGATTCAATATGACACTCTTTGGGCTCACTCCCTCTATTACAAAATTTAGATTTGGGGTAGAAAAGGGCAGGCAGGCACGAAGATTCATGGAAGAGGCTGTCAACTACCTCGCGAGTTTTATTAAAGAAAATAACATAGACTGTGACTATGAGGGATCAGGCTATCTTCTCGTTGCAACAAACGAGGCGCAGGTCAAGAGGCTTGAGCATGAGATTGAGGTAGCAAGAGAAATGGACTATAAAGGAGTTGAAGTATGGGATAAGGAAAAGCTCCGGTCTGAATTTAATACGGACAAATATTTGCTCGGTTGGTTTGAGCCACAGTGTGGTATTTTACATCCGGCAAAATGGGCCCGTGCACTGAAAGAAAAGGCTGAAGAGGCAGGTGTTAAAATTTTTGAATATTCACCGGTCATTGAGTTTGAGAAACGAAAGAACCCTGCCGATGGATACAAATTTATTTTAAAGACACCCGAGGGAAGCTTACTGGCAAAAAGAGTAGTTTTTGCAACAAACGCCTATTCCATCCTTTTCCCGGAAATTTACAAATACCAGACACCGGCATTTACACGGATTGTTATGACAGAGCCCCTAACCGATGAGCAGATGGAAAGTATAGGATGGAAAAATCGCGCAGGAATCGAGGATTCACGTGACTTTATTCACTATTACAGATTGACGAAGGACAACAGAATTGTAATCGGTGGCAGGGACGTTGGGGTTACTTATGGACGTGATATGGAGCGAGACCTCGACGAGAAGAATTTTGAAGAACTAAAGAAATACCTGCTGTGGGTCTTTCCTCAGCTTGAGGGCATAAAATTTACCCATCAATGGGGTGGACCGGTCTCGATCACGCTGGACATGGCTCCGGCAGTTGGATTTTTAGGAAAGGACAGGAGTGCTGTCTTTGCGCTCGGTTACATCGGGCATGGGGTTTCAGCAACTTTCAATACGGGACGTCTTCTTGCAGAGCTCCTGCTTGATATGGATACAGAGAGAACACGTATGTTCTTTATAGGGAGGAAGGTGATACCATTTCCCCCTGAGCCCTTCAGGTATGTTTTGAGCCATGCCATACGAGGTTTCATGCGATTGGAAGACAAATTAAAATACGGCGAGAAGTTTTAAACGCCTGTTGACTATATTTTTTCGATAACATAAAATTTCACTCGTGAACTTTTTGAGATTATTAAAATTCGCGCGGGAGAAGAATGCCTCTGATATCCATTTAAAGCCTGGCAAACCACCAATACTCAGAATTTACGGAAACCTGCATGTACTAAGGGATATTATGCCCCTCACCGAGTCTGCCATTGAGAATATCATCGATACAATTTTGCGTCCTGAACAGATGAAAGTCCTTGAGGAAAAATTCGCAATAGATACGGGTTTCTCCGACTCCTTCGGCCGTTATAGGGTGAATATTTACAGACAAAAAGGGAAGTACGCTATTGCGATAAGAGTTATTTCTACGGAGATAAAAAGCATCAGAGAGCTTAATCTACCACAGGTTATTGAAAAAATTGCCATGGAAGAAAGGGGACTGATCCTTGTTACAGGTGTTGCTGGAACCGGTAAGTCCACGACGCTTGCAGCGATGATAAATCACATTAATAAGCTGAAAACCGTTAATATCATTACGATTGAAGACCCAATCGAGTACGAGCTTAAAGAGTTTAACAGCATAATTTCGCAGAGGGAGGTTGGGCTTGATACAATTTCATTTTATGCAGGGCTAAAAGAGGCCCTGAGGCAGGACCCAAATGTTATCATGGTGGGAGAAATGAGAGACCTCGAAACAGTTTCAACTGCTCTGAATGCTGCTGAGACGGGCCATCTTGTTTTATCTACACTCCATACCCTTGACGCGAAAGAAACGATCAATAGAATCGTGTCCATTTTCCCGCCCAACTATAAAGATATGGCAATGACGCAGCTCGCGTCAGTTTTAAAAGCTGTTATTTCACAGAGACTCGTTCCTAAGGCAGATGGAACAGGTCGTGTCCCGGCTGTAGAAATTATGGTTGTGACTGAAAGAATAAAAGAGATGATAAAAAATCCCGACAGACTCTCGGAAATTTACGATGCGATTGCCGAGGGTTACATACCCTACGGAATGCAAACCTTTGATCAGTCCCTGTTTTATCTTTATAAGCGTGGTTTGATTACCAAGGAGGTTGCCCTCGAGTATGCAACCAATAAAGAGAGTCTTAGACTCAGGCTTGAAGGAATCCTGGATTCCTCTGATAAGTCCTGGGCAATTTTTGAAGAGATGGCAAAAAGAGACAGACAGCAATTTGGTGGAGGATAATTATGGGTATCGAAGAAAAGCTTAAAGAACTTGCAAGATTGAGAGAGCTTGCCAGGCTGGGGGGTGGAGAAGAAAGGATCAAGAGACAACATGAAAAGGGGAAACTCACCGCAAGGGAAAGGCTTGATATTTTGCTGGATGAAGGGTCTTTCCAGGAGATTGACCAGTTTGTAACCCATAGAATATATGATTTTGGTCTTGAGAAGAGAAAGATTTTGGGGGACGGCGTTGTCACAGGATTTGGAACAATTAATGGCAGGCTTGTTTTTGTATTTTCTCAGGATTTCACAGTTTTTGGAGGAACTCTTTCGCTTGCCCACGCCGAGAAAATCAAAAAAATTATGGATATGGCTATGAGAGTGGGAGCTCCTCTCATTGGGCTGAACGATTCCGGTGGAGCTCGAATACAGGAAGGAGTGGGTAGTCTTGCCGGATATGCTGAAATATTCTTAAGAAATACACTCGCATCGGGAGTGATTCCACAAATATCAGCAATTCTTGGTCCCTCTGCCGGGGGGGCTGTTTACTCTCCAGCGTTGACTGATTTCATTTTCATGGCAAGAGGTACCAGTTACATGTATATCACAGGACCCGATGTTGTAAAGAAGACTACGCACGAGGAAGTGACTCACGATGAATTGGGCGGAGCCGACGTTCATGCGGAGAAATCCGGCGTGGCTCATTTTGTGTATGACACTGAAGAAGAAGTTTTGATGAATATCCGTAAATTGCTGGAATTTATCCCCCAGAATAACATGGAGGACCCACCAAGAGTGACCCCAAACGACGACCCGGAGAGAAGAGACCCGGAACTCAGGAAAATCGTGCCCGACGACTCGAACCAGCCCTACGATATGAAAGAAGTGATTTATAGGGTTGTCGATAATGGGGAATTTTTCGAGGTTCACGAGCATTTTGCCCCAAACATAATTATCGGTTTTGCGAGAATTGATGGAAGACCTGTTGGAATTGTTGCGCAACAGCCCATGTTTCTTGCAGGTGCCCTTGATATAAATGCCTCTGTGAAGGCTGCAAGATTTGTTAGATTTTGCGACGCGTTTAATATTCCAATTATAACTTTTGAGGATGTTCCCGGATTTTTACCCGGTGTTTCACAGGAGCACGGGGGAATCATCAAACATGGTGCCAAGCTTTTATATGCGTATTCTGAGGCCACGGTACCAAAAATTACGATAATTACGAGGAAATCCTATGGTGGTGCCTACTGTGTTTTAGGCTCAAAGCAGGTCAGGGCAGATATCAACCTTGCCTGGCCTACTGCGGAAATTGCTGTTATGGGACCAGAAGGCGCAGTTGAAATCATTTACAGGCGTGAACTAAAAGAGGCGGAGGACCCGGAAGCGTTGAGGCAGAAGCTCATCCAGGAATACAAAGACAAATTTGCAAATCCGTATTATGCTGCATCACTGGGGTACATTGATGACATTATTGATCCGGCGGATACCAGGCCCTGGCTTGTTAAGTCTTTAAGGATTCTTGAAACCAAGAGACAATCCATTCCACCCAAAAAGCACGGGAATATCCCGCTATAAGAATTGATGGGCATTTTTCTTACCCAAATTCTGGGACATTGTAAACGCTTGGATGTAATAGCACTAAATGTGTTCACCACTGGTAACTCATAGCTTATAATTAAGGCCCATTCGGAGGTGAATTTTATAGGAAACATTTTGAGTTAATGAATATCTCACGAAATTCGAAACCTGTTGCCATACCGACATGGAAGAAAATCTTTGACAAGATATTTTCATTCAGTATTTTGTTGATTCTCGCCCCATTTTTCCTGATCATAGCTATCCTGATCAAGCTAACCTCTAAAGGACCAGTTTTTTATAAGCAAAAAAGAATCGGATACAAAGGCCGTTATTTTTATCTCTACAAATTCCGGACCATGGTCATCAACGCTGATGAAGTACTTGAAAAAGTTCTAAGGGAGAATCCAAAACTCCGCGAAGAGTTCCTTACACTTAACAAATTAACCCATGACCCGCGGATAACCAGGATTGGGAAAATCTTGAGAAAAACCAGCCTTGATGAGCTTCCGCAGTTTATTAACGTATTGAAGGGAGATATGAGTATAATTGGACCGCGTCCCATAACAGACAGAGACATCTACATTTATCTAACGAACCTCGATTACATCACCAAACTTCCACCAGGATTGACAGGTCTATGGCAGGTCTCAGGCAGAAATGACCTTCCTGTAGAAGAGAGGGTAAAGCTCGATAGATATTACGTTGATCATTTATCATTCCCACTTGACCTCAAGATACTCTTTAAAACCCTCTTCGTGATTGTCAAAGGTACCGGAGCG
>JALXCE010000226.1:12999-16602 GCA_026991055.1 Caldifarciminota bacterium
AACGGCTCAAGTTTGATCATGACAAAGTTTTAATTCGCCTGAAGTGTACTAAAATTCACGAATATTCCGAGCCAGGGCAATTCATTGAAATCAAGGTGCCGAATGGTAATGATCCACTCTTGAGAAGACCTTTCAGCATCGCAGATACTAAAAAGGATGGAGTATGGCTAATTGTGCAACAGAGAGGCATAGGCTCTAAAAAGATAGCTGAGGCAGAGAAGCTGGACATTATAGGCCCCCTTGGTACGGGATTTAAAACAACTAAAAAATCCATTCTTGTAGGCGGTGGTTCTGGCATTGCCCCAGTCATTTTTTTCTATCGAAAATATCCAGAATTAGTTGAAAGTGTGATATTAGGCTTCAGAACTATGCCTGAGCTGAACTGGGAGGGAATTTTTAGCGATGAAAAAGTTAGAATAGTTACGGAGGATGGAACATCCGGGCTAAAAGGGCTCGTAACAGATTATACAACGATAGATTCATCGAAAATCTACTTTGCCTGTGGCCCGACACAGATGATGAAAGCCTTGAAAAATAAAATATCACCCGATAGATTATATCTTTCACTGGAAAGTTACATGGGCTGTGGAACAGGAATTTGTATGGGGTGTGCAGTAAAAAAGACAAAGGATGATGGGTACTTTAGAGTTTGCACAGAAGGCCCTGTTTTTAGAGCTGATGAGATTGAATTATGAAGAAGTTTTACATTAGAACTTTTGGCTGTCAGATGAACGTATATGACTCCCGGCTTGTGAGGGAGATTCTATTGAGTTCTGGATTTGTTGAGGTCGAAAATCCAGAAGATGCCGATATTGTGCTTTCCAACACTTGCAGTGTCAGGCAAAAAGCAGAGGAGAGGGGAGTCAAATTCTTAAGAGATATGAAAAAGTTGGGGAAAATCACAGTCATGCTTGGCTGTGTGGCTCAGCAGCATGGAGGAGAGGAGGGAATTGAAGGAATCGACCTTGCCTTTGGCACGCGCAGTTACAGGCTTATACCTCATGCACTTCAAAGTCTTTTAAACGGTTCCTTACTTGAAGAAAGAATAATGGCACGGGATTTTGGCCTGCTTGAGCTTACTGATGCCCCCTTAAAGAGAAAAGCGACTGGTATCTCCGAGTTTATTAACATAATGCAGGGATGCGACAACTTTTGCTCCTACTGTATCGTGCCCTATACGCGCGGCAGGGAGGTTTCGAGACCTGCTGAGCACATTCTGAAAGAGGCTAAAAACCTCGAGAAACAGGGAGTTGTTGAGATAACACTCCTTGGGCAAAATGTAAATTCTTACTTCGATGGCAGGTTTCAGTTTTATGAACTTCTTCAATTTCTTGACCGCGAGACAAATTTCCTGAGAATTAGATTTACTACATCCCACCCGCGAGACCTTACTTACAGTGTTTTAAGAACCATTGCAGAGTCAAAGAGTATTACAGATTGGATTCACCTGCCTCTTCAAGCTGGTTCCACCAAAATTTTGAAAATGATGCGACGCGGGTACACTAAAGAAGAATATATCGAGATCACAAAAAACATCAGAAAGGTCCTGCCGGAGGCCACTATAACAACAGATATAATGGTTGGGTTTCCAGGTGAAACTGAGGCCGATTTTGAGGAGACCCTTGATGTGGTTAGAACTGTAAAATTTGACCATGCTTTTACGTTTATATACAGTCCTCGGCCTGGAACAGCAGCTGCAAGATTGAAAGATGATGTAACTCCAGAAGAGAAAGGCAAGAGATTGCGTGTCTTAATTGAGGAAGTCAATAAAGCCGCCCATGAGAAAAGGGTTCAAATGATCGGAAAGTTCTACGAATTTCTCGTTGAGGGACACTCGAGGAAGGATAGTTCACTCTCAGCAGGGCGAAATAGGGGATTTATTAAAGGGGTTATTCTGGGGAATTATCCGGTAGGAACATATCTCCTTGGTAAGGTTATAGATGTAAGAGGTCTTGCGCCGATTGTGAAACCAATAAAAGTTATAGACCATTTCGAGTTGTTCGAAAATGCAACGGTTTCTGTATAAATTCACCGAAGGTATTTCATAAATATAAAAATTCGTCACTCGAATTTTATCGAAACCAGGTTGACAAATCGATATAGCAAACAATATATTTCATCATCAAATAAAAGGAGGTGCGTCGTATGAAGAAGTTCCTAACAATGGTATATATACTCGTCGGGCTCTTTGTCCTCGGTGGAACGGCAAAGGCTCAGGATGTAATCAAGGTCGGAGTAGACCTTGAGATGACCGGAGCGGTCGCTGCGTTCGGTCAGATGACCTGGACAGGTATCCAGATCGCCCACGAGATGCAGCCTACCGTACTCGGAAAAAAGGTAAAGCTGATTTTGGATGATAACAAATCCGACAAGATCGAGGCTGCAAATGTCGCACAGAGGCTTATTAAGAAAGACCACGTAGTGGCAATAATCGGTGCTGTTGCCTCCTCTCACTCTCTGGCAATTGCCCCTATCGCTGAGGAAAACCACATTCCTCAGATCACACCTTCTTCAACAAACCCACTTGTTACACAGAACAGAAAGTGGGTCTTCAGGGCATGCTTTATTGACCCATTCCAGGGTGAGATGCTCGCAAAATTCGCAGTAAATGATCTTCATGCTAAGACTGCTGCAGTTCTTACTGACATTGCACAGGACTACTCAGTTGGTCTTTCCAACTTCTTCATTAAGAAATTTACCCAGCTTGGCGGAAAGGTTGTTTCTCACGCATTTTATCAGACAGGTGACCAGGACTTCACAGCTCAGCTCACTGCAATCAAGAAGCTCAATCCTGATGTAATCGTGATTCCTGGATACTACACAGAGATCGCTCTCATTGCCCGTCAGGCAAGGGAGCTCGGAATTAAATCCACCCTTCTTGCAGGTGACGGTGCAGAGGCACCTGAGCTTGTAAAGATCGGTGGAAAGGCAGTGGAAGGTCTTTACTACTCCACACACTTCGATGAGAAGGCTGTGCAGACAGAGCTTGGTAAGAAATATGTGAAGATTTTCCGCAAGAAATATCACAAGGCCCCGGATGCACTCGGCGCTCTTGGATTTGACGCTTACATGCTCCTCATGGATGCCATAAAGAGAGCTGGAAGCGCTGATCCAGCTAAGATAAGGGATGCCCTTGACCACACCAAGAATTTCGAAGGTGTGACTGGAATCATTACACTGGTTAATGGAAACGCTGTTAAGAGCGGAGTTATCAGGGTAGTTAAGAACGGTAAATTCGTTTACGTGACAACGATTAATCCATAAGTTTGGTGTTTTAGGGATGGGCGAGGGGCTTCGCCCCTCGCCCATCCCTAAAAATCTCAATTCTTTAAAAAACTGTTTTCAAACCTCTTTTATAAACCAGGCTTTATCGATATTAAAAGGGGATAAATCTATTTAGAGGTGTAATGAGATGACCTTATCAACATTTATACAGCAGTTGATAAATGGATTTTCACTGGGTAGTCTGTATGCACTGATAGCCATTGGATACACAATGGTTTACGGTATCATCCGTCTCATCAACTTCGCTCACGGCGATGTGATGATGATGAGCACCTACTTCGCCTTCTTCGGCTACATAATCTTCCGGATACCCTGGTA